>NZ_DJLC01000216.1:0-13707 GCF_002434875.1 Acinetobacter sp. UBA6526
TTAATGAATAACAAAAAAAATATTTTTTTAAATTTAATTTTTCCGTATCTGGGAGCAAAAAAAAAAGAAAATAAAAATATTCAGTACTCCATTTGATAAGTCTGGGGTAGATCTTTTAGAGAAACTAAAATGTAAAATGTATAAAGTTGCATCTTTTGAAATTACAGATTTACCCTTGATTGAGGAGATTTCTAGAACTAAAAAACCAGTGATAATCTCTACAGGAATGTCAAATTTAAAAGAGATAGATCGTGCTTACAATTTGATGATTAAAGGTGGCACTAAACATATAGCACTATTATATTGTGTAAGTAATTATCCATCTAACATAAATGACTTTAGTCTTAATAACTTAGAAATTATAAAAAAAAAATTTAAAGTAAAAATTGGTTTATCTGACCATACAATTGGATCATTTTTATCTTGCATGTCCATTATTAAAGGTGCAGAAGTTATTGAGAAGCATATTTGTTTAAAAAATATTAAATCAGTAGATTCTAGATTTTCACTAAATGAAAATGAGATAGCCAACTTTAAAAAAGATTTAGATAATTTTTATAAATTAATTAAAAATAATACTTATTTAAGATCAAAATCTGAAATGAAAAATAAAATTTTTAGAAGATCTATCTATGCTATATCAGATATAAATCCTGGAGAAAAATTTACAAAAAAAAATATTAAGACTTTTAGACCAGATAAAGGTTTAAGTGCATCTTTTTTCTTAAAGATAATAAATAAAAAATCACCAATTAAAATTAGTAAAGGAAAACCTTTAAATAAAATCGGGATGAAAGGTCAAGATACTTGCGAACTGTTCTTTGACAATGTTCGTGTACCAAAAGAAAATCTACTTGGTATGGAAGGCATGGGCTTCATGATGCTGATGAAAGAACTTGCTTGGGAACGTATGTTAGTTGCGATTATTTGCCAAGCAGGTGCTGAAGCAGCTTTTGCACATACTGTTCAATACACTAAAGATCGTAAAGCATTCGGCAAACCAATCGGTACATTCCAAAATACACGCTTTAAATTAGCTGAGTTACGTACAGAAATCGATTTTTGTCGTACTTATTTAGACCGTTGTATGGAGCTACAACTCGAAGAAAGTTTAGGTGTTGATGCTGCCGCAGCAGCTAAATATAAGATTTCGGATATGTTCTCAAAAGTTGTAGATGACTGCTTACAACTACACGGTGGCTATGGTTATATGCTTGAGTATCCAATTGCTCGCGCATATATCGATAATCGCGCCAACCGTATTTATGCGGGTACCAATGAGATCATGAAAGAACTCATTTCTCGTACTCTATAAAACTAAACAACATCAAAAAAGGGATCATCATTATGATCCCTTTTTTGATTGATTATTTCTGTTCAGTTTTTTCTACCGCAGCTACTGGTGCTGGGTTCATACGAGCCATGAGTTGTTTTACAGTAGGATTCTCAACATGTTCTTGCATGGTAGTGTTTAACGCATTACGAGCATTTTGCGTTGTGAAATGAGCAACCTCTCCTCCAATTTCACTTGCTTTCTTTGCCCAAGCCTTCCCTTCATTTGACTGATAAAAGTTTAAAGCGGCTTGTAACTCTTTCTGACTAAACGTTTCCACATAACGCTGAACAATAAATTGTTTACGTTGTTCACTATTTAAGTTTTTAGTTAAATCAGTGAAAAAATCAGCTGGCATATCTTTTGGTAAGCGCATACGAATTTGTTCAAGAATCATTTTATCCGTATTTTCAAGTCCTTGTTCAGTACCATCAACCGAAACTAACTTCTCAGCAATTGCTGTCTTTTGTTTAACATCATCAGCATAACTGAATGTACTAAGTAAGATAGTCCCCAAAATGATGATTTTTCTCATCGTATTATCCCTAATATAAATTTTCTAATGTGCTCAATATACGCGATATTTCTAAGATTTAAACCCTGAGCACAAATAAAAAACCCTATGCCATGCATAGGGTTTCAAATCATTCAAGCAAAAATTATGATACTAATTTTGGCTTACGGTTTGCTGTTTGCTCACCGCGCTTATGGAATTCTAAAACACCATCATTAAACTTAGCATCTTTTAACTCCTTACGATCTGCAAGGTAATTATTTGTGATCTTCCAAGGTGCTTGCTTACCTTGTTTTGGCATCACATCCGCTGCGCGGGCGATATAACCAGATGACATTTTACCCATGATGGTGTCATTTTCGCGCTGTGAAGGATCGGCGTGTGCAATCACCTCATCAAAACCATTTTTATCCATATGATTAATCAAACGGCAAATATAATCAGCAGCAATATCAACCTTCAAAGTCCATGACGCATTGATATAACCAATGATCATTGCCATATTAGGCACATCGCTCACCATAACGCCTTGATAAAGCATATGTTGAGATGTATTCATTGGTTTGCCATCAATTGAACCTTGGACACCACCTAAAATCTGAATCTCTAAACCAGTTGCTGAAATCACAATATCAGCCTCTAAATGTTTACCAGATTTTAGTTGAATACCATTTGCGGTAAATTTCTCGATTTGATCTGTCTCAACACTTGCTTGACCTTCACGCAATGCTTTGAATAAATCACCATCTGGCACAACACATAAACGTTGATCCCAAGGGTTGTAACTTGGAGTAAAGTGTTTCATATCCACTTTACCTTTCAACTGCAACTCAATACCTTTCAACAATAAACGACGTACAGTTTTTGGATACTTTTGCGCTAGTGCATAAATACCACGTTGCATACCAATATTACGTGCACGAGTAAATTTATAAGCCGTTTCTTCAGACATAAATTTACGTGTTTTTTCATAAATAAAGTCGATAGAAGGAATCGTCGCAATATACGTTGGTGAACGTTGTAACATCGTCACATGCCCTGCACCACCTTTAACCATAGAAGGCACAAGAGTAATTGCAGTTGCACCACTACCGATGATCACAACTTTTTTACCTGTGTAATCTAAATTTTCTGGCCAGTGCTGTGGATGAATAAACTGACCTTTGAAATCTTCTTGTTTCGGGAACTTAGGTGCATAACCTTGATCGTAGTTATAGTACCCTGTACAACCCATTACGAAGTTTGCAGACCACGTTTGTTTTTTCTTGTTGTTATCTTCGATCTCAACTAACCATTTTTTCTTTGTAGAATCATAGTTCGCAGAAAGTACACGATGACCAAAGTGAATTTTGTCTTTTAACTGATTTTCACTAATCACATCACTTAAGTAGCCTTTGATCTCAGCGCCACTTGCCAATACTTTGTCTTTTGCCCATGGCTTGAAGTTAAAACCAAACGTTGACATATCCGAATCAGAACGAATACCAGGATAGCGGAATAAATCCCAAGTTCCACCAAAGCTTTCACGACGCTCTAAGATTTCAAATTTGCGTTGTGGACAGTTTTTAGAGAGATGCACAGCTAACCCAATCCCAGAGATACCTGCACCAATAATCAATACATCAACTTGCTTTTCCATTTTTTTTATACCCTGTATAAACCATGACTTTATTAAAGCACAAATTTGACAATACACAATGTCAAGTTTAGTCATTCATCGGTTTTTTCATGTCACTTCGGGACATTTTTAGAAAAAGAGAGTGTAAAAAATCCTGAGATTTTTGCTTGGATTTGCAATTTATTAAAGGATCAGAGTTTAAGAAAAATTCATTTTTTCCGTATAACCAAAAAACTTAATTTAAGTAATATGTGTAAAGTATGAAAAATATGTTAACCACAATGAATGTATAAATAATTTGTTATAAAATTTTGATGTAAATAGAAAGCTCAATACACTCACATACAAAGCATCGAGTTAACCTTTAGCAATCATAATGTTATAAAACAAGCTGTTAATAGAGTATAAGCAATTGATTCCAAATTTATCTGCCGAAATCATACCTGCAAAATCTGCTGCTGGAATTAACTTAGGATTAGATTTCAACACTTTTAGAGCAATATCCGATTATCAAATCATTCATGATTATAATGAATCTGAAAACCTCTGTTATGAGAAAGATAAGTGGCTGATTTTATATCGGAATTTAATACTACCATGGGAACAGTCCATTAATGAAATATGTTGTTATTGGAATAAAACCGTCACTCTAACATTCAATGCAAATACCAAAAAATTAGAATTCATCTATGTAGCAAAGGGGTATCAAGGAAAATTATTAGGCTTACTAGGAATAGGTGATAGATTAGATTCGGTCAAAAACCAATATAATTTTTATTTTCAAGGTGACAGGCACTATCTTGAATATACAGAAGATAGCAGTCAAGCTGGTGAAATTATTCCTGTGGAGATTGAAACAAACTATAGAACAGCATACTCAGCAGAACATTCAGATCAGTTCATTGAAGCTTTCCTAATCTACTTGCCCCCTAGTGAAAGAGATCATTGAAACGTAATTAAGTCATTTAAATAGACCATACAGCCCTTTTAAATATCACTTCGCACAATATCCTAGCAATAAAAAAGGTCGGTTATTACACCGACCTTTTTGAACAACTGAGCTGCTCTTGTATAGAAGTATTATTTTACTTCACGATCTACAAGTTCAACGTAAGCCATCGGTGCAGCATCACCTGCACGGAAGCCCGCTTTAAGAACACGTAGATAACCGCCGTTACGCTCTTTGTAACGAGGGCCAAGAACGGTAAATAATTTACCAACAGTTGCTGCAGAACGAGTACGAGCAAACGCTAAACGACGGTTTGCTACTGTATCGTTTTTAGCTAAAGTGATTAAAGGCTCAGCAACGCGGCGAAGTTCTTTCGCTTTAGGCAAAGTTGTTTTAATTAACTCATGCTCAACTAAAGCATTCGTTAAATTTTGGAACAACGCCTTACGGTGGCTGCTTGTACGGCCTAATTTCACACCACTATTACGATGACGCATGGTGATAGTCCTACTTAATTAACGGCTACGATAGGCAAATCGGTCATCCATACGGAGACTAGCTGGTGGCCAGTTCTCTAAACGCATGCCGAGTTGTAAACCTTTCGATGCCAAAACATCTTTGATCTCTGTTAACGATTTTTTACCTAAGTTAGGAGTTTTTAACAACTCAACTTCTGTACGTTGAACAAGATCACCAATGTAGTAAATATTTTCTGCCTTCAAACAGTTAGCAGAACGAACAGTAAGCTCGAGATCATCTACTGGACGAAGCAAAATTGGGTCAACTTCTTCGCGAGGTTCTTGAGCAACAGGAGTTTGATCTTTCTGAAGGTCAACAAAGATTGCAATTTGTTGTTGCAAGATTGTTGCCGCTTTGCGGATTGCTTCTTCAGGATCAACAGTTCCGTTAGTCTCAAGATCGATCACTAACTTATCAAGATCGGTACGTTGTTCCACACGAGCATTTTCTACTGTGTAAGAAACACGCTTGATCGGGCTATATGAAGCATCTAACTGTAAACGACCTACTGGACGTGTTTCACCTTCTGGGAAGCGTGAGTCAGAAGTTTCATAACCGCGACCTTGAGCAACTTTAAGGCGCATTTTTAATGAACCAGTTGAACTCAAAGTACCAATTAAATGATCAGGATTAACCACTTCAACATTATGAGGTAAACGAAGATCAGCAGCTGTTACATCACCTGCACCTTGTTTCTCTAATGTTAAATATGCTTCATTTTGATCGAACAGCTTAATAGACAATCCTTTTAGGTTCAGCAAGAGCTCGACGATGTCCTGCTGCAAGCCTTCTAAAGTACTGTACTCGTGCTCGACACCTTCTATTTCCACTTCAACCACAGCAGCGCCAGGTAAAGAAGACAATAGAATGCGACGTAAAGCATTGCCTAGAGTATGACCAAAGCCACGCTCCAAAGGTTCCAGAATCACTTTTGCCGAGGTCCCGCTCACCGCTTCGACCTTGATCGCTTGCGGAGTTAGAAACTCGTTTGCAGTACGCGTCATTTATTGCTACCTCAAGGATTATTTAGAATACAATTCTACAATCAAGCTTTCGTTGATTTCAGCAGGTAAATCAGAACGATCTGGTGCAGCTTTGAACGTACCTTCTAACTTAGAATGGTCAACTTCCATCCAAGCTGGGGTACCACGTTGAGCAGCTAACTCAATTGCATTTTTAATACGCAATTGTTGCTTAGCACCTTCATGAACTGCAATTACATCGCCCGCTTTAACTTGAATAGACGCAATGTTTACACGACGACCATTTAAAGTAATAGAACGGTGACTTACTAACTGGCGAGCTTCTGCACGTGTAGAACCAAAACCCATGCGATAAACTACGTTATCAAGGCGGCTTTCAAGCAATTTCAACAAGTTCTCACCTGTTGCGCCTTTAACACGAGCTGCTTCTTTATAGTAATTACTAAATTGACGCTCTAACACACCGTACATACGACGTACTTTTTGTTTTTCACGTAATTGTAGTGAGTACTCAGATTGCTTACCACCGCGTGCCTGACCATGTTGACCAGGTGCTTTGTTAGCTTTTTTAGTTTTGACGTCAAATGGTTTAACGCCAGATTTAAGTTGCAGGTCTGTCCCTTCGCGGCGAGAGAGTTTGCATTTTGGACCAATATAACGAGCCATGAATGTTTCTCCTTACACGCGACGTTTTTTAGGTGGACGGCAACCGTTGTGAGGAATTGGAGTCACATCGGTAATGCTGTTAATCTTATAACCCACTGCGCCTAATGCACGAACCGCAGACTCACGACCTGGACCAGGACCTTTTACAAGGACGTCTAGGTTTTTCAAACCGTAATCTAAAGCTGCTTTACCAGCAACTTCAGCAGCTACCTGAGCAGCGAACGGAGTTGATTTACGTGAACCACGGAAGCCTTGTCCACCTGAGGTAGCCCAAGCCAATGCATTACCTTGACGATCGGTAATCGTTACAATGGTGTTATTAAAAGACGCGTGAATGTGTGCAACACCTTCAGAGACGGTACGAGTGACCTTCTTGCGTGTGCGAGTATCTTTAGCCATCTTTTAGCTTCCAGAAATCTTACTTTTTAATCGGTTTGCGCGGACCTTTACGGGTACGTGCGTTAGTTTTGGTGCGTTGTCCGCGAACAGGCAAGCTGCGACGATGACGAAGACCGCGGTAGCAGCCTAAATCCATTAAACGTTTAATGTTCATGGAAATTTCGCGACGTAAATCACCTTCGGTCGGAACCTTAGCAACTTCTGCACGAATCGCATCAAGCTGAGCATCATCTAATTCACGAATCTTTGTAGTTTCAGTGATACCTACAGCAGCTAAGATATTCTTAGCAGTGTGGCGACCGATACCAAAAATATACGTGAGAGAGATAACAGCATGCTTGTTATCCGGAATGTTTACACCGGCAATACGAGCCATTCAATTTTCTCCAAAAAGGCAGTTAAGATAATCAACCGCCCCACAAAAATCTTGAGGGGCGGATAATAACCTAATTAGCCTACTGAAATCAACAGGTCTTAATTAAATTAACCTTGACGCTGCTTATGACGAGGTTCTGCGCTACAAATTACGCGAATAACCCCATTACGACGGATAACTTTACAGCTACCACAAATTTTCTTTACAGAAGCTTGTACTTTCATGATGAAAACCTCTAAGTGCGCTTATCCCTGAGGATGAGCAGTCGTTTTTCTCATTAACGTTTGATTATCATATTGATGCGAAGTTAAGTGCGCTTGAAGTTGCGCCATAAAGTCCATCACTACAACAACTACGATCAGCAACGATGTTCCACCCAAATGGAATGGAATACCGAATGAACTTTGTAGAATCATTGGCATTAAACATACAACAGTGATGTAAATTGCACCAATAAACGTCAAACGGTTAAGAATATGATCTAAATAACGAGCCGTTTGCTCACCTGGGCGGATACCAGGCACATAAGCTCCACTGCGCTTTAAATTCTCTGATACTTCTTTCGGACTAAAAACAAGTGCCGTATAAAAATAACAGAAGAAAATAATTAACGCGCCAAAGAGCATTAAATATAACGGCTGTCCAGGCGATAATACCAATGCCAAGTCTTGCAGACTACGTTTTACAATCCCTGCATTTGGATCAGCACTACCTAACCATTGACCCAAGCTCGCTGGAAATAATAACAATGAGCTTGCGAAAATCGCAGGAATAACACCTGCCATATTAATCTTTAATGGCAAATGTGTTTGCTGTGCAGTAAATACACGACGACCTTGTTGTTTCTGAGCATAGTTTACTGGAATACGACGCTGTGCTTTTTCAATAAACACGATCGCAGCTAAAACAGCTAGTGATAATAAACCAAATACTGCTAAACCAATTAAACTACCTTGACCATTCTGTACAGATGTAAATGACTGAATCACCAAGTTTGGCAAACCAGCAACAATACCTGCAAAAATGATCATTGAGATCCCGTTACCAACACCACGTTCGGTAATCTGTTCACCCAACCACATCAAAAACATTGTGCCTGCAACTAAAGAAGTTACAGCTGGAATATAAAATGCAAGGCCTGAGGTTAAGGTAATACCTTGACTGATCAAGCCTGCACACATCCCTACACCTTGCACAAGTGCAAGTAGCAAAGTGCCGTAGCGTGTGTATTGATTGATTTTACGTTTGCCTTGCTCGCCTTCTTTCTTCAAAGCTTCTAGCGAAGGAACTACCGTAGACATTAACTGCACGATAATCGATGCAGAAATGTAAGGCATGATACCAAGCGCTAGAATCGACATACGTTCTAATGCACCGCCAGAGAACATGTTAAATAAACCTAAGAAGGTACCTTCATTAGCTTTAAAAAACCGTGCTAGCGCTACATTATCAATACCCGGCAACGGAATATGCGCTCCTAGTCGAAAGACCAACAACGCGCCAATCAAGAACATTAATCGGCGGATAATTTCACGATATTTCACATGAAATGGCTGACCTTTCATCATGTTAACATGACCTGAAGAACTAGGAGTCATAGACACTCGAGATTACTCCTCGACTTTACCGCCAGCAGCTTCAACAGCTGCTTTAGCGCCTTTAGTCAACGCAACACCTTGTACAGTGAATGCACGAGTGATTTCACCAGAAAGCACGATGCGAGCACGAATTTGGTCACGACGAACAACATTCGCAGCTTTTAAAGTTTCAAGGCTAACTACGTCGCCTTCAACTTTATTTAACTCAGACAAGCGTACTTCAGCAGTTTTCAAAGCGATTTGGCTAGTGAAACCGAATTTAGGTAAACGACGATATAACGCTGTTTGACCGCCTTCAAAGCCTGGACGAGTACCACCACTTTTACGTGAGTTTTGACCTTTGATACCACGACCACCAGTCTTACCAACGCCAGAACCGATACCACGGCCTAGACGACGGTTTTCACGCTTTGCACCTTCTGCAGGTGAAAGTTCATTTAAACGCAGAGTCATGGCTTATTCCTCTACACTAACCATATAGTAAACTTTGTTGATCATACCACGGTTAGAAGGCGTATCTTGCACTTCTACAGTATGACCAATACGACGCAGACCTAGACCTTGTAAGCAAAGTTTATGATTTTTTAAACGATGCGAAGAAGATTTAGTCTGGGTAACTTTAATCGTTTTCATGATTGATTACCCTTGAATTTGTTCTACTGAAAGACCACGTTTCGCAGCGACTTTCTCAGGAGAAGTCATATCACGCAAACCTTTAAAAGTTGCGTTTACTACGTTAGCAGCATTAGTAGAACCATAACATTTAGCAAGTACGTTATGTACACCTGCAGCTTCAAGAACAGCACGCATAGCGCCACCAGCGATTACGCCAGTACCTTCTGAAGCAGGTTGCATGTATACACGGCTTGCACCATGACGAGCATTCACAGGGTGTTGTAAAGTAGTACCCGCGAGGTCTACAGTAATCATGTTACGACGAGCAGCTTCAAGTGCTTTAGAAATAGCAGCTGGAACTTCACGTGCTTTACCACGACCAAAACCTACACGACCGTTACCATCGCCCACAACAGTTAATGCTGTGAAAGAGAAGATACGACCACCTTTAACAACCTTGGCTACACGATCAACGGCAACCAGCTTTTCAACGAGACCTTCGTTTTGTTCAACTTTCGCCATGATTAGAACTCCAAGCCGCCTTCACGAGCAGCATCAGCCAAGGCTTTGATACGACCATGATATTTAAAACCAGAACGGTCAAATGCAACTTTAGTAACACCAGCTGCTTTAGCACGTTCTGCGATCAAAGCACCAACTTTCGTCGCAGCTTCAACATTACCAGTAGTACCACTACGTAAAGATGCATCCAAAGTAGAAGCTTGCGCTAAAACTTTGCCACCATCTGCTGAAATAACTTGAGCATAGATGTGACGCGGCGTGCGGTTTACACACAAACGAGTCGCACCCAATGCACGAATGTGCAAGCGTGTGCTTTTCGCACGACGCAAACGGGTTTGTTTCTTTTCGTTCATAAGAACCTCGCGCCTTATTTCTTCTTAGCTTCTTTACGAAGAATAACTTCATCCGAATAACGAACACCTTTACCTTTATATGGTTCAGGAGAACGGTATGCACGGATTTCCGCTGCCACTTGACCTAACAACTGCTTGTTTGCTGATTTCAAAATGATTTCAGTTGCAGTTGGAGTTTCCGCTGTTACACCTTCAGGTAAAGCGTAGTCAATTGGGTGTGAGTAACCGAGTGCAAGGTTCACAACTGAACCTTTAACTGCAGCTTTATAACCAACACCAACGAGCTGTAACTTACGTTCGAAGCCTTCACTAACACCTTTTACAAGGTTATTCAATACAGCGCGAGCAGTACCAGCTTGCATCCAAGCGTCTTTCGACTCTTTAGCTGGAGCAAGTTGAAGTTTACCTTCTTCCTGTTTTAGCTCGACCAGCGCATGCAGGTTGAAAGACAATGTACCTTTGCTGCCTTTCACTTCGACCTGCCGGCCGTTCTGAGTAACTGTTACACCATTAGGTACAGTTACTGGGGCTTTAGCCACACGAGACATGAGGAATCACCTATTAAGAAACAAAAGCAATAACTTCACCACCGATGCCCGCAGCACGTGCAGCGCGATCAGTCATGATGCCTTTGCTTGTAGAAACAATTGCAACGCCCAAACCTTGCTTAACGCTAGGAAGTTTATCTTTACCACGGTATTGGCGAAGACCTGGACGGCTTACGCGCTTAACCATTTCGATAACTGGCTTGCCTTCGAAATATTTTAACGTAATAGTCAAAGTAGATTTAGTGTCTTCTTGAGCCACTTCTACATTTGAAATATAACCTTCTTGTTGAAGTACGTTTGCAATCGCAACTTTCAACTTAGAAGAAGGCATAGAAACAGTTTGTTTCTTTGCCATTTGTGCGTTACGAACACGTGTTAACATGTCGGCAACGGTATCTTGCATACTCATTTAGTCGCTCCTTACCAGCTTGCCTTAACAACGCCTGGTACATCACCCTGCATTACTGTGTCACGTAATTTGTTACGGCTTAAACCGAACTTACGGAAGTAACCATGAGGACGACCAGTTAAACCACAGCGGTTACGAAGACGTACTGGAGATGCATTACGTGGCAATGCTTGTAACTTTAACATCGCTTCGAAACGTTCTTCGTCACTTGCGTTTACATTTGCAATAACAGCTTTTAATTCAGCACGTTTTGCAGCGTATTTTGCAACTGTCTTTTCGCGTTTCAATTCGCGATTAATCATACCTTTCTTAGCCATATCGACCTCTTATTTGAACGGGAAGCCGAATGCACGCATAAGCGCACGGCCTTCGTCATCGCTACGAGCAGTTGTCGTAATCGTGATATCTAAACCACGGATACGATCAATTTTATCAAAATCGATTTCAGGGAAAACGATTTGCTCTTTTAAACCCATAGAGTAGTTACCACGACCATCAAATGATTTCGCAGAGAAACCACGGAAGTCACGGATACGAGGGATTGCGATCGAGATCAAACGATCCAAGAATTCGTACATTTGGTCGCCGCGTAAAGTAACTTTACAACCGATCGGCCAACCATCACGGATTTTGAAACCTGCGATTGATTTACGAGCAAGAGTCACAACTGGTTTTTGACCAGCAATGAGTTGCATGTCAGCAACAGCGCCATCTAATAATTTCTTATCAGTTGCAGCTGCGCCTACACCCATGTTAAGGGTGATTTTAGTGATGCGTGGAATATCCATCACGTTCTTAACGCCAAGTTCTTCTTTTAACTTCGCTTTAAGTTCGTCATTGTAACGTGCTTTAAGTCTGGCCATTGCCTTTTCAACCTATTACTTCGCTGCCGCCACTGATTCACCATTTGATTTATAAACACGAGTTTTCGCGCCATCAATCACTTGGTAACCAACACGGTCAGCCTTTTGGGTTGTAGCATTAAAAATTGCCACGTTTGAGATATGAAGCGTAGCCTCTTGAGTAACGATACCGCCTTCAGCGCCAGTTACACGGTTTGGCTTTTGGTGCTTCTTCACTAAGTTAAGACCTTCGACCTTAACTCGATCTTCAGAAACAGACAAAACAGTACCCTGTTTGCCTTTTTCTTTACCTGCGATCACGATTACTTGATCGCCTTTTTTAATCTTAGCCATGATTGCCTCTTATAGAACTTCAGGAGCCAATGAAATGATTTTCATGAACTGTTCAGTACGAAGTTCACGAGTCACTGGTCCGAAGATACGAGTAGCAATCGGAGCTTTGTTGTTATTCAAAATAACAGCTGCGTTATCGTCGAAACGAATAACTGAACCATCTGGACGACGGATGCCGAATTTTGTACGAACAACTACAGCATTCATCACGTCACCTTTTTTAACACGTGCGCGTGGGATTGCTTCTTTTACAGTAACTTTAATAATGTCGCCAACAGAAGCATAACGACGATGTGAACCACCAAGTACTTTAATACATTGTACGCGGCGTGCACCACTGTTGTCTGCTACGTCGAGCATACTTTCGGTTTGAATCATTGCCCTACTCCAAAACCGAGCATCACCGGTCACAATTTCGAAAGGCTCAAAGAGTACTCGAAATTGTCCGATGATGCAACAAGAACGTCTAATTACTCAGCAGCAGCTTCAACTACTTCCACTAAAGTCCAAGCTTTAGTTTTAGAAATTGGGCGGCTTTCTTTGATGGTCACTAAGTCGCCAGTTTTAGCAACATTGTTCTCATCGTGAGCGTGTAATTTAGTTGAACGGCGGATTGATTTGCCATACAACGGGTGTTGAACGCGGCGTTCAATAAGCACAACAATAGACTTGTCCATTTTGTCGCTTACAACTTTGCCGGTTAACGTGCGGACTGTTTTTTCACTCATTGTCCGTTCCCCTGTTTTTCGGTAAGGAGTGTCTTGATACGAGCAATTGTCTTACGAGCAATTTGCACTTCATGCGATTTGCCTAATTGACCAGTTGCTTTCGCCATACGAAGACGGAATTGGTTAAGCTGTTGCTCATCAAGCAAAGCCTTCAACTCTTCTACCGATTTTTCACGTAGATCTTTAGTTTTCATTACATTACCGTCCGAGTCACGATAGTGGTTTTAAACGGAAGTTTAGCAGCAGCTAAAGCAAATGCTTCACGCGCTAACTCATCGTTAACACCTTCAATTTCGTACAGGATCTTACCTGGCTGGATCTGACAAACCCAGTATTCCACGCTACCTTTACCTTTACCCATACGAACTTCTAATGGTTTTT
>NZ_DJLC01000216.1:14017-14419 GCF_002434875.1 Acinetobacter sp. UBA6526
CCATACGAACTTCTAATGGTTTTTCGGTAATTGGTTTATCCGGGAATACGCGGATGAAGATTTTACCACCACGCTTAATACGACGGCTGATGGTACGACGGCAAGCTTCAATCTGACGAGCAGTCATACGACCACGTTCAGTTGCTTTAATTGCAATCGAACCAAATGATACTGTACTACCACGATGCGCTAGACCAGTGTTACGGCCTTTGTGCACTTTACGGAATTTGGTACGTTTAGGTTGCAACATGGATTATTCTCCCTTGTCAGCAGCACGGTCATTGCGACGACCACGACGCTCTTGACCTTCACCACGACCACGACCACGTTTAGCTGGACGCTCTTCAGCAGGAGCAGGGTTCATGACTTGTTTCATGCCACCTAAGATCTCGCCACGGAAAA
>NZ_DJLC01000171.1:0-4428 GCF_002434875.1 Acinetobacter sp. UBA6526
GACTCAACTGGTGGTACAATGATTCAGAACTTAACTAGCTTTTCTACAGCTCCTGCTGCTAATCAGGGTGCCTTAGTTGCTGCCAATGGTGTGGCACTTAACAAATGGTCATCTCAACCAAACTGTAATATCTCGTCTGCAACCGGCAAAATGTCTGCAGAAATGTCTGGTTATGCAGTGTGTGATGGAACAGCCGAGTTCGATGCTTGGACATTCGATTTTAATGCTGCGAGATCATTCACGCCATCTGATCCAATCGCTGCTAATGCTGGTGCAGATGGTGGTTTTGTATTAGTTGAAATTGGAGGTGTATACATTCCAGGAATTGATTCTGCACAAGGATTAGTTGCTACAAATCACCAAGCATTTGGTCATGATAGTTATGGTGGAGGTTGTTTAGACATCGCTGGAACAAACAGTCTTGCAGTTCAAAATAACGCTCTATTTGGTGACGGCTATTGTGAAAATAACTCAGTAGCTGACAGTCTTGCAATGACTTCAAGAATTAGAGGTGGGTTGAACTACTTCAACTTCCAAAACACACCTTGGACTTTCTCACCGTCAGTTGGTTTTGACTGGGATTTCTCTGGTAACGGCGCTTCATCTTTAGGCGGTTACGTTGAAGATGAAATGAGCCTTACTCTTGGAAGTTCTTTCTCTAACGGTGGAACGTCTATCAACTTTAACTATGTTGCTGAACTTGGTGACTACGAGGATAACTTATCTTCAGACCGAGACTATGTCTCAGCGACAATTTCACATGCATTTTAATTTAGGAAAGGTTAAAAAATGAATAAAATGAATATAAAAACACTGCTGATCGCTGTTATTGCATCAATGACGGTATCTTTGTCAGCGGTATTTGCTGATGGCCATAAATATACTGTCACGGCAGATAACATGTCAGAACACTCGTCTATGTTGACACCGGGAATGATGAATATGTTTTCAGCATATCCAGATACATTCAAAATGAATGTACATGCAAATGGTGGCGATTGTACGTTAGATCCTGATGTCGCTGCAATCAGTCAGACTAATGGAACAATGGTTAACGATAACGAAGGTATTGAGGTTCCGAACGTGGGTCAAGTTCCTTTCCCAGACCCATCACACCCTCAACATTACATGTGGAACTATAGAATGTATGCTGGAACTGTAAGTGCAGTTGATCGTGTTCAAACATCTGTTTACGTGAAAAATGATGGTTCATTGACAATTGGTCAACAAGAGACCAGCATATCTTTCCCAACTAACCCAAGAACAAAAACTATGTATGCAGACAATAATCTGTTTGCATTGTTTATGCAGAAAAACCTTGGGCCTCCAAGAACAGCGGGAACAGTCACTTTAGTGCATGACTTTATCGACAGTTATGTTCAACCTCGAAAAGCTTGGCAGTACAGCCCTGCAACAAGGAGAGTTAGAAGAGCGCCTGATATTACTTATGACACTTTAACGACTGCAGGTGGTGGTATCGTTACGGTTGACTCATATGGTGGTTTCAATGGTGCGCAAGATAAATACGATTGGAAATACGAAGGAAAACAAACAATGATCGTTCCAATCAACAACGATGATCTTGCAAATAATGCCATTGAGGATGTTTTTACTCCAAACCATCCGAATATGGACATGGTAAGATTTGAGGAAAGAGACGTGCACATTATACACGCTACTCTTAAACCAGGCCAAAGACACCTATATGCTTCTAGAACTTTTTATTTCCTAGACGGACAGCCTGGCATGTTAGTTTATCATGACGCTTACGATGACAATCAAGATCTAATGAGAGCTAATTTTCAAACAACAGTTGCTGGAAATATGGGTGGTATTGGTCTAACGGATACAGCGTGCAATGTTCAAGGTGAGTACACTATGGATTTTGCAACTAGAGCTTATGCTGGAACAAACCTGTTTGGGCCTGCTTTATCACCAAGACAAACTGTTTATAATGGTGAAGAAAAAGCTGTAAGCTTTTATACACCTGATGGTCTAAGAAGATACGCAAGATAAAAGACCAAAAAATACTAACAGTATTTATCTCATAAAACCCGACTTGAATTTTTTAAGTCGGGTTTTATCTTAAAGGGCTAATGAGAAATTTTATTTTTACACTTTCAATACTGCTATTCGCCTCTTCGCAAGCATCTGCAAGCAATTTTAATTACGATACTGGTCTTGCAGCGATCAATCCAATGGCAAATAAAGCTCTTATTAATGCTATGGATAAAATTGATGACAGGATCTATGCGGTTGGTGAACATGGCATCATACTTTACTCAGATGATGACGGAAATAATTGGAAGCAGTCTGAAAAGGTTCCTTTTACGAACACTCTTACTGATATTTCTTGTATTTCAAAAAAAGAGTGCTGGGCGTCCGGCCATGATGCAACTATTTTACATAGCAATGATTATGGTAAAACATGGATTAAGCAATATGAGGATCCAGATTTTGATGCTCCTTTACTATCAATTCATATGTATGATAACGGTGAGGGAATAGCAATTGGAGCTTTTGCACTCTCACTAAGAACTGAAGATGGAGGTAACACTTGGGGTTACTTATTCATGGATGATGACGATTTTCAGCCTCATTTTAATTATGCATACGGTGACTCTCAATCTTGGAGAAAATCATCAGCTAGTGAGGCTTATGCTGTTGGTGAGATAGGTAAGTACTATATATCAGATGATAAAGGCTTAAATTGGCTTGTTGTATCTACTGGCTATGAGGGCTCGTATTGGTCAGGAATAAAAGTTGATGAGGGAAAGTCTTTACTTTTAGGTATGTCAGGTAATTTAACATTAATTACACGTTATGGACCTGAGGATATTGTTCCAGCAGATAAGTTTACTTCAATCGCATGTTATGAAGCTGGATATTTTAAAGATGATTGTAAACTTTTTGCATTTGATAACATTTTTATAGGAACAAAGAATAGTTTAACAAACGCTATCATGATGGATGACGGTCGAATTGCTATTAGTGGCAATGGTGGTTCGGTTACAATCGTTGATTTATACAAAAAGAAAACAGTTGAGACATGTGTTCGATCTGACCGTCTGAGTAACACATCAATAGTTTATCTTGGAGGGGAAGAATTTTTATTAGCAGGTGAAGATGGCTTTCGTAATCACAGCATGATTGAGTGCTATGATAATTTTGCTTCCTCAGATACCAGTTCGCAAGACACATATTATACAGTTGATCTTAATATGGTTCAGTTTTTCTAACTTCTTATGGGACGTGTTGAAGACAAGGTTGCAATTGTTACTGGTGCAGCTTCAGGATTGGGCTTTGCAGCAGCCCAAAAACTGATGGATGAAGGTGCAAAGGTTTTACTTACTGATATCAATGAAGAGGTAATCCTATCCATGCCAGAGAGACTCTCAAATTTTAGTGCGACACAATTCAAAGCCACGACTCATGATGTTGCAAATGAAGAGTCATGGATAAATGCGATTGAAATAGCAGAAAAACATTTTGGTAAAATTAATATTTTAGTCAATAGTGCTGGAATAAGTTTAGGAGCAGATATTGTATCTACTGATTTTGAAATATGGAAAAAAGTCCATGAAGTTAATTTAGATAGTGTTTTTCTGGGTTGCAAATATATTATTCCTGTAATGGCTAAATCTGGGCAGGGATCGATAATCAACTTGTCATCAATATCAGGAATTGTAGCTGGCTGGAATACTGCAGCTTATAACTCATCAAAAGCTGGAGTTCGCTTACTTAGTAAATCTGTGGCACTTTATTGTGCTAAAAAAGGTTATGACGTTAGATGCAATTCTATTCATCCCGCCTTCGTTGATACGCCAATCCTCGATCCTTTAAAACAAGCTTTTGGTGAAGAAAAGGCAGTCGCAAAGCTTTCTCGACAAATCCCAATGAACAAAATCGGTGATACGGATGATGTTTCATATGCAATTTTATATTTAGCGTCTGATGAAAGTAAGTTTATGACTGGAACAGAGATTATTCTTGATGGCGGCCTAAGCGCGATGTAGTTTCATTCTTGAGACTATGAAAAAGAAAAAAGCACTTATGATTGTACATCAGCCTCGTTCTAGTACTGGAGACGTAGGTTTGAAATTACTAGAAAGAGGATATCAACTTGATGTACGAAGGCCCGTCATAGGTGAACAGTTACCTAAATCTATGAATGAACATGATATTGCGGTCATTTACGGTGGGCCACCCAGTGCAAATGATAATCTAGATTACATTAAGAATGAAATTGAATGGATCTCAATTGCGCTATCTTCAAATAAACCTTTTCTTGGTATTTGTTTGGGGGCACAAATGCTTGCAAAAAATTTAGGAGGAACTGTTCAACGTGCAAAAGATCATCAGTTTGAAATAGGTTTTTATGATATCAAGCCAATTGGCGACGGTCATAAGATTTTTCAAAACCAAAAA
>NZ_DJLC01000054.1:0-19050 GCF_002434875.1 Acinetobacter sp. UBA6526
ATGGTAAAGCGAATTGCCTTGCGCCCACGCCAACCGAATTTGTAGTGACCAATCAATAGAGCACCATATAAAAACCACGAAATAATACTGAATGCAGTTTTATGCGCGAGGTGTTGAGCGAAGAAATTATCGATGGTGAAGAAGCCAAATAACAAGGCAACAGTTAATAGTCCAAACCCTGTGATGATTAGATCGAATAGCAGAGATTCCATAACTTGAAATGGAGGGAGTAAATTGACCCAAATTCTTCTTTTTTGTTTTTTCTTGAGTTCACGATCTTGAAACCATAGTAAGACAGCTTGAATCGTCGCCATTAATAAAACGGCATAAGCAGAAAGTGATAAAATAATATGAAAATCAAGACCAATGCTATGCTGCTCAATCACTTGGTTGGCTTGGCTAAACGCATAACCTAAAATTAAACCAATTGCGGCTACAGGTGTACCAATTAAATTTAACGGTAGAATCGGGCGAATCAAACTTAGAACTAAACTTAAGGCAAGCATTAAGCCAGACGTGAAAGAAATTAGATTAAACACATCATAATTGACGCCAATAGGGGTCATCATATCTTGGTAAAGAACTATCCCGTGAAGAGCAAGTCCCAAGACGACGATAAGACCATAGCACCAAATATTTGGAGTACGTTTTGACATTAAATGGATAAACAGATACCAAAAAGAACTGGTATATGCGACCAGCGCCAAAATTGTGTAAACCAAGGGGAGACTGATCATGTCAAACCTTTTTTAGGAGGATGAATAATATTCACCATATAAGATATAAATTCGCTTCGAACTACAGTATCCTATAGCATTCTATGCATAAATTTTCTATTTTAAGAAAGATTTTTTTGCAACTAGCCATTTTAAGCGGATTTCGCAATGTTTGATACCTTAACAGAACGACTCACACAGAGTTTAAGAAATGTTACTGGCTCAGGGCAGCTGACCGAAGACAATATTAAAGATACCTTACGTGAAGTACGTATGGCACTTCTTGAAGCCGATGTGGCGTTACCTGTAACTCGTGAATTTATCGCGAAGGTTAAGGAAGAAGCACTCGGTCAGGAAGTCATGACTCAGCTTTCTCCCGGTCAGGCATTTGTAAAAATTGTCTATGATGAACTCACCAAGATGATGGGTGAGGCGAATGACACTTTAGATTTAAGTGCAAAACCCCCTGTTGTTGTATTACTTGCTGGTTTACAAGGTGCTGGTAAGACGACAACTGCCGCAAAATTAGCGCGTTTCTTAAAAGAACGTCAAAAGAAAAAAGTGATGACCGTTTCTGCTGACGTCTATCGTCCAGCGGCAATTAAGCAGTTAGAAACAGTTTCAAATGATGTTGGTGTTGGTTTTATCCCATCTGAGGCTTCTGAAAAGCCGATTGATATTGTGAATCGTGCCATTGAGCAAGCGAAAATTCAGTTTGCTGATGTCTTGATTGTCGATACAGCAGGTCGTTTACATGTCGATGAAGACATGATGGACGAAATTAAAGAGTTACACGCAGCGGTTAAACCAACAGAAACATTGTTTGTTGTCGATGCGATGACAGGTCAAGATGCTGCTAATACAGCCAAAGCATTTAATGATGCTTTGGCATTAACTGGTGTTATTCTGACAAAAACTGATGGTGATGCCCGTGGTGGTGCAGCACTTTCTGTCCGTGCAATCACAGGTAAACCAATCAAATTCTTGGGTATTGGTGAAAAACTTGATGCATTAGAGCCATTCCATCCTGATCGCGTAGCGCAACGTATCTTAGGTATGGGTGACGTACTTTCTTTGGTCGAAGAAGTTGAACGTAAAATCGACAAAGAAAAAGCCGAAAAAATGGCGAAAAAATTGCAAAAAGGCGGTACCTTCAACTTTGAAGATATGCTGATGCAATTTGAGCAAATGAGCAAAATGGGTGGCATGATGGGCTTCTTGGACAAGTTGCCTGGTATGAGTAATGCGGGTATTCAGGATGCGATTGAAAAAGCAAATCCTGAGAAACAAGTTAAGCGTATGGAAGCGATTATTCAGTCGATGACGATCAAAGAACGTCGTAATCCTGATTTAATGAATCCAAGTCGTAAAAAGCGTATTGCTGCGGGTTGTGGTATGGACGTTGCCGAGGTCAATAAGCTGATCAAACAGCAAGCACAAATGGCAAAAATGATGAAAAAGTTTGCGAATCCATCAGGAATGAGCAAGATGTTGAAATCATTAGGTAATATGCAAAAACAATTTGGTGGCGGAAATATGGGACCTTTATTTGGTAATAACGACCAAAAAAAATAATCTCTGTTTCGTTAAAAAAAGGTGCTTTTAAGCACCTTTTTTATTTGGATAATAAAGTGTGTTTGTATAAAAATAATACAAAATATCAACATTAAATTAGAATAAAAAGAATGAAAATTAAATTTAAATATATGTTTTATATTAATAAATAGTGTTAAGTATGTCACATAGTTTAAGCGGTAAAGTATTTATTATGCATTCTGAGAATGCTGATCCTGAACAGCACTGGTATCTATGGTTAGATCATCAGTTAAAAAGCTTAGGTGTTGACGTAGAGCGTATTTTTTTGGCAGATGCAAATCACCCTGATGCTGAAGTTTGGCAGACTTGTCTTGAAGCACAATGCAATAATTTAAATGATCAGAGTATTGTGATTGCACATGGCCTTTCATGTCTCGCAACAGTGCGGTTTCTAGCAAAAAAGTTGCAGCAGACAAATATAAAAGCAGGCTTATTTTTAGCAGGATTTAATGAGCGAGTGCCTCAACATCCCGAATTTGATGCATTTGTTCAAGCGTCTAGTTTTGAGAGTGGAATATTAAGAGCCAACATCTTGCGACGTATTGTATTTTTTTCGAGTAATGACCCAGTTGTTCCAGTGCCATTAACTTTTAAATTTTCACATATGTTAAATGCCCAGTTGATTGAGGTTGCTCAAGCAGGGCATTTCCGTACTGAGGATGGCTATGCTGAATTTCCTCAATTATTGGATATTCTTCAGACTTTACTCAAAGCTGAATTAAACTGAACATAGTGCTTGAGTCCTTTGAGTAATAGATCTGACTCTACTTGGGGTTGATAATGACTCAGGAATTTGGCAAATAAATGAGCATCGCCACCTGTGAGAATAAGATGTTTAGGTGACTGCTGCATAATTTGATCAATGGTACTAATCAAACCCAATAAAATTCCATGATGAACGGCATCAACCGTATTATGGCCAGGATCTAAATTATCGAAGGCTGAATCTGGGATTTTAATTCCTTTAGTATTCTGAATCAGGGAGTCTCGTTGTAAGTATAGATTTGGCAGAATATAACCACCTAAATGCTGAGAGCCTTCAACTAAATCAATTGTTAAAGCCGTACCGCACCCGATAATACAAAAGTTTTGGTCAACTTTCGCCATCGCGAGCACTTGTAACCAACGGTCAATCCCCAATTGGCTCGGCATATCATAGCCACATTTCAGACCTGCATATTCAGCATGTACTTTGGCAAAGATCACAGGGATATTTAGAATATCTAAGATCAATTGAATACGTTGATTATTTTCAGGATCTAAAACAGAGGAAATCCCCACGCGACTGAGATTTTGATGTCGGAAGTGTTGTATGAGTCCAAGCAATAAGTCAGCTGGAGACTGTAGATGTAACTCAGCAGCATGCTCAATTACTTGATCTTGTTCAGTGATCCAGTATTTTAAGCGTGTATTTCCAATATCGAGCCATAAGCTTTTCATAACGGACTGCTTTCCTTATAGTGAAGCCAAGCGTAGACGCCCTTGATAAAATTGCTGTGCTTGATCAGTGTGGATAATCACAGCACCGTCATTGGATATTCCTTGAAAAATTCCCCGAACTTTACCTTTGGCATGTTCAAATTCGACTTCTTGATTTAACCAAATTGCATGATGATTAAAGCGTTCTGCCAAATTATAGCTGCCGTGCTGAAACCATTGTGCTGCTTGTTGGATCGCTGTATAAAGCTCAGCAATCAATGTTAAACGATCAATTTGATGTAAACCTAACATTTCTAGAGAGGTGATCGGTTGATCTGCATTTTCAACTGGTGGGGTATTGAGATTTAAGCCAACTCCGATGATTGCCTGATGAGCAGAGAGTGGTTCGACGAGAATCCCGCCCCATTTCCCTTGTGGGCTATATAAATCGTTTGGCCATTTAACCTGCAACGTTAAACCGTGTAAGCTAGGCATCTGTAAAATATTCAGTGCAATTTCAAGTGCAAGGCGACCGTCGAGTGCTGTTTTAGCTTGAATCAGTGTGCTGAAATAAATATTCCCTTCAGGAGATGACCATTGACGATGGTGTTGACCACGTCCTTGCGTTTGTTGTGCACTGCATACCAGTCCTGTCGTAATGCCTTTTTGCGCAATTTCACGCATATCATCATTGGTCGATGTGGTGGTGGTTTTAAGTAACACCACTTCTGGAAATTGATTTTTTGCGTTTAATAATTGCTGTAACTGGCGAGTTGCGAAATCATCCATCATTTTTTACGAGTAGCGTGGTCATGAGTTTATGGAGTTAATCATATATTTGCTGATTGGTGCAATTGCTGGATTTACAGCGGGGCTATTTGGTGTCGGTGGTGGTCTAATTATTGTTCCAATTTTGTATGTCGTTTTTTCTCAAATGAATTATGACCCGAATGTCATTATGCATATTGCAGTTGGAACATCACTAGCAACAATCATTGTAACGTCTATTAGCTCTGTGATGGCTCATCATAAAAAAGGAGCTGTGTTATGGCATGTTTTTCGTAATTTAGCACCTGGTTTAGTAGTAGGTTCATTTCTGGGTGCGGGCGTGGCTGACTTAATGTCAGGTCAACACTTACAACTTTTAATCGGTGTGTTCGCTGTTGCGATGGCATTTAAAATGTTTAGAGGCGCACATGCTGTAGTTGATCCCAATCGACATTTACCATCTGCACCTTGGCAGTTTGCTGCTGGTGGAGGAATAGGTATTGCTTCAGCAATCTTTGGAATTGGTGGAGGGAGTTTAACTGTACCTTATCTGAGTCGTCATGGCGTAGTGATGCAGAAGGCTGTTGCAACCTCTGCGGCATGTGGATTACCTATCGCAGCTGCGGGTGCTATTGGTTTCATGTGGTTCGGCGCTCAAGAAAAAATTGATGTGCCAAACACGATCGGTTATGTGCATGTTTATGCCTTTTTAGGTATTAGTGCGATGAGTTTTATCACTGCAAAATTAGGGGCTAAGGTTGCCCATCGTTTATCACCCGCAATGCTGAAAAAATGTTTTGCAGGTTTACTGGTTTTTGTGGGCAGTTATTTTATTTATAAAGGGCTATTTTAAGCCCTTTAATTGATCAAACCATAGTGTACTTCGATTGTTGCAATTAATGTTTCGACCAATAGTAGAACATCATCCTGCTGGCGAGCATCAATAAAAAACAATGGATAATTCAATGCTTTTTGACGCAGCCATTCTCTATACATAGAGAGGGTACGCTCTGGCTTTCGATCTATATGGCTAATGGCAATCACGATATTATTGCCGAAAGGTTGGAACGCTTGGATAAACTGATCTAAATCAAAGAGTGGATTTTCCGCAGCATGGTCAATCATTACAATCGTTCCAATCGCACCTTTGCAAATGACTGACCAAATAAAATCAAAACGATCTTGTCCCGGTGTCCCATATAGACCAACTTTTACACCATCATCTAAAGTGATTTCTCCGTAATCAATTCCGACGGTGGTGAGTAGCTTCTCATGTGATTCAATGTCTGTATTCAGTGCTTCAGTACCGAGCACTTCGATTTCTGATAACGCTTTGATTGCCGTGGACTTACCAGAACCCATCGTTCCACCAAAGACAATTTTATATTGATGTAAAATCATAAGTTTGCCCTTAATTAAAAACCCAAACGATGACGTAAGCGACCAAATAGCTTTTTCATAAAGTGTTGCTCAGTCTCATTATGTTGCTTTTGGGGTTGATAAGTCGTTTGAGAGTCTTTAATGATTTTTCCATATTCGGTTGCTAAACATGCGCCAATAAAAAGTTTAACGTATTGTTCTGATAGATTGAGTTGAGTGGCAACCGTTGTAATTTGTGCACCTTGTGCGAAACAAGCAGACATTCTCAAAATATTTTGGCGATCAATTTTATTTTTCGGTTGTGGCCAAATTTCGAGATAAAAACTTGAGATGGATGCTGTGCACAACTCTATAAAATCAGGTGATGACCAGATTAAATTCCATAGCCATTGTTTTAAGTCTTGTTGTTGTGAATCCGTGATCCAAGATAAATTATTTTGCGTCGCATAGGTATAGTTGAGGCTTAGACCTGTCGGTTTGGGCTGATAATCAGGACTTTGCCACAACCATTCATTGCGAGGGTCAGCAATTGCAAGCAAACCATCATTATTAAAGATCTGGATTTTACCGTTTTTAGGATTTTGAATTTCGTCTAATACTTCTTTGATGTGCTTATGTTGAACAGGTTTGACAATTTCAATGGAACTGGTCTGTGTATGATCTTTAAGTATCTGCGTATCAGTAAGTTTTTCATTGAGCCAATGATGCAGTGAATGAATGTGATTAATGGGTAAATAGAGGATGTCATTTTCTATTGAACTGCTTTTTTCTATATTATTGATGAGTCTCAATACTTTGATATTACTATTTTTAATTAGGTTTTGAATATTTGGAGAATCCACAAAGATATGGTTAATCATCAGAATATCGAGTTGTGGTTCAGCAATATTGCTCCAATTCACTTGGATGTGATTGGGAACTGCACTGAGAACACGTTCTTTTAACTCGTTCAGTACTCTGAGACTCATCCCAAAAATTGCAATATTAATAGCTTGCTGAACACCCATGATGAGACTCATATTGACGAACTGAACAGTTCAGTAAAAATAAAATGTGCTTATTTTAATAAAAATATTATTTTATGTGATTTATATCAATAAAATTTCGGTAAGTGGATCTATCTTTCAGATATTCGGTTAATGCGATTTTAAAGGCTTAACTTTTTGATCTTATTCATAGAAAAATAAAGCTTATGTTCAATTTTTTTAGAAAAATCATGCTTTTTCATCGCGATTGGCTTAAAAAGCAATAAAATTGTCAGACAATGATATAGAATTTATGAGGCGAGATCAGTTAAAACAAAAAAGCGCAAACAGCATTGGACAATGCGTATAACAAAGATAGCGAGGGGATCATGAATCTCGATGAGGCTGATAGTCTTTCTGAACAGATTGCAAAATATATAAGTGAACAGATCATTAGTGGAGAATTGGTCGAAGGAGAGCGTATTCAAGAATTACGCATCGCTAAAGAGTTAGATGTAAGCCGTGGCTCAGTTCGCGAAGCATTGTTGATTTTAGAGCGGACTTATTTGATTGAGATTTTCCCACGTCGTGGTGCAATTGTCTCTGAAATGTCAGCGCAACAGGTCAAAGCATTATTTGATACGAATGTCATGGTGTTGGGTCATATCGTGCAGAGAATTAGTGAGACTTGGCGAGTCAATGAAGCAGAGCAATTGCAGGTTCTTCTTGATCAGTTGGTGGAGTTTGTAAGAGCTGGGGATATTGAAAAGTTCTACGATGCGATTTTTAAATATTTAGCTGAACAACATGAAATGGTGGCAAATCCATATCTCATGAAGTTCTATAAAGAATTGTTGCCATCGTTACGCCGCAGCTATTTTTTGACGCTGAATACTTCTCGTCGAGAACTTCAAGAGTCATTTACCCTGTTTAAGCTTGTGATTGATGCTATTTTAATCCGAAAATCACAACAAGCTGCTTTATTTATGGAAGATTTTTGTCGACACTTGCGTAACCTTGTGTTGGAATCTCTGACACGTATGAAACAGATTGAATTGGCTTGGGCTAGACGCTCACGCCGCTAGTTAGGGCAGTATGCGTTTAAGCAGTTTAAAACTTTCAGGCTTTAAATCTTTTGCCGATAGTACAACATTACATTTTAAGGCAAACCGTACTGCGGTTGTTGGGCCAAACGGTTGCGGTAAATCGAATGTTATTGATGCGATTCGCTGGGTTATGGGCGAGTCTAATGCACGTCAGCTGCGTGGCGGCAGCATGCAGGATGTTATTTTTACGGGGACAGCTAAGCGTAAACCTGTTGGTGTAGCAAGTGTAGAGCTTCGCTTTGATAATACTTATGGCAAGCTAGGAGGCGCTTATAACGCTTATAATGAGCTTGCCGTTCGTCGACAAGTGACTCGTGAAGGTAAGTCAGAATACTTCTTAAATGGTACGCGTTGTCGTCGTCGTGATATTACCGATATTTTCTTGGGAACAGGTTTAGGTCCACGTTCTTATGCAGTCATTGAGCAGGGCATGATTAACCGTCTTGTCGATGCTAAACCAGAAGAAATGCGAGTGTTTATTGAGGAGGCGGCTGGCGTTTCTCGTTATCAAGCACGTCGCCGTGAAACTCTACAACACTTAGAACACACTGAACAAAATCTCGCACGACTAGACGATATCGCAGCAGAACTGAAATCCCAACTGAGAACACTCAAGCGTCAGTCGGAAGCAGCGATTCAATACAAAACTTTAGAAGGTCAAATCAGAACGCTAAAAATTGAGATTCTTTCTTTTCAGGCAAATCAGAGTCAGAAGCTACAACAAGAATATACCGTGGAAATGACGGAACTTGGCGAGCGTTTTAAGCTTGTTCGTTCTGAGTCCAGTACGATTGAACATGACTTAGAGGCGACCAGTGCTTTATTTCAACGTTTAATTCAGCAGTCATCACCTTTACAACTAGAATGGCAACAAGCAGAGAAAAAGTTAGCTGAATTGAAAATGACGCTGGAGCAGAAGCAAAGCTTATTTCAGCAAAATAGCAGTAGTTTGGTACAGCTAGAACAGCAAAAGTTACAAACCAAAGAACGTTTACAGTTATCTGAAATTCAAGTTGAAACCTTAACCACTCAATTTGATGAGCAAAATGAGCAATTACTTGAGTTGGAACAACAGACTCAATCTGCTGAACAAAATGTCAGTGATGTTCAGGCACAGCAAAAGCAAGCTCAACAACAATTTGAACAACTGAAAGCACAAGTCGATCAGCAACAACAAAAAAAGTTGCAGATGGCAGCGCAAATTGAACAGTTAGGCAAAAATGTGCTGCGGATTGAACAGCAAAAGCAAACTTTGCAGACTCAAGCGAGTCAAATTCGTGCGCAAGTTCAAGATGATGAGCAGGAACAGCTTGAGCAATTACAACAACAACTTCAACAAGAAATTATTGCATTAGAAACTGCAATTGAGCAGTTACAGCAGGATGTTCAGAAACAGCAAGATCAACAACAGATTTATAAGGCCGATGTACAGAACCTAAAAACAGAGATTCAGGTTTTATTGGCAGAACAAAAGAACTTAAATCAATTGGTCGCAAAGCAAAGTCCCAAGCATGATCAAAATGTGGTTCGACTGATGCAAAGCTTGCGTTTAACTGCGCAAGGTAAAATGCATGCTGCCATTATTGAAAAGTTCTTGGCCAAATGGTTACAAGCGCAAGTATTGGATGATGAGCAATCGTTTCAGGAAGGAGTTGCTCGCCAACTTAAATCATCAAAGCTGCAATCTGTTCGAGTTGCCAATTTCACTGGTTTGAGTGACTACATTGAAGCACCACAGTCTTCACTTTGGGCAAATGTAAATGTTGCAGATGATTTAGCGATAGCATTAGATCATCAAACCGAACTCCATCAGTCACAATCGATTTTAACGCTAGATGGTTATCATGTCGGTGCAGATTGGGTGATTGGTTTACACTACGACGAAGATAGCCAAAGTGCTCAGGGGATGTTGAGTCATCAAGTCCGTTTAGAGGAAATTCAACAGCAACTCGAAGAAAAGCAGCCGCAGTTGATTGATTTAGAAAATCAATTTGCAGAATATCAGCAAGATTTAAAGCGACAGCAACAAAATCTGCAACAGCAGCAGCTCACACTAAAACAAAAACAAAAAGAGCTGCAACAGTTAGATGTACAGGTTGCTAAATTGCAAAGCACAGCTCAGGCTTTTGTACTACAACAGCAACAATTGGCAGATCAACTTAAACAGCTCGATGTACAACTTGAAGAAGATGCCATGCAGCGTGATGATCTTGAGATTGATCTACATGCACTGGCATTGAAATTAGAAGCAGTATTGCCGAATTATAAGACCTTACAATTTCAAGTCGAAAATTTGAATGAACAATTGGATGAGCAACAGCAACAACTCACACAACAACAGCAACAACGTGAAGCATTGCGCCGTCAGACGTCTCAAGCCAATCAGAAAATTGAGTTGTTAGAGAAAGATATTTCATTTCTAAAAACTCAATATCGACAAATTATTGAACAAATTGAACAGGCGAAGAAATTTGTAGATCCAATTCAACTCGAGTTACCAAATTTAGAGTCTCAATTCCAAGAGCAGTTCCAGCAAACTGAAAAGTTGCAAAAAAATTGGAATGAATGGCAGCTCGAATTGAATCAGGTACAAGAGAAGCAACAACAATTAACGGAACAGCGTCATCTGGCACAACAGAAAGATGAGCAAGTACGTGAATTGCTTGAGCAAAAACGTTTGGCGTGGCAAGCAGCAAAATCAGATCGAGAACACTATTTAGAGCAGTTGAAAGAATTAAATACTGAAGCTTTAAATGATGTTTCGATTGAAATTAAAGAACATCAGCAAAAACTCGAAAAAGCTCAACAGCAATTTGAAAAAATTGGTGCTGTTAATTTAGCTGCCTCCCAAGAGTATGAGGAGGTTTCGCAGCGTTTTGATGAGCTTAGCCACCAAATGCAAGATTTGGAAAATACAGTCGAGCAGCTTAAAGGTGCGATGAAGAGTATTGACCAAGAAACGCGTAAGTTGTTTATGACCACTTTTGATCAAGTCAATCAAGAGTTACAACTGCTATTTCCAAAAGTGTTTGGTGGTGGTGAAGCAACCTTAAGCCTTGAAGATGATTGGCAATCTGGCGTGAAGTTGATGGCACGTCCACCCGGCAAGCGTAATAGTTCTTTAGCATTGCTTTCAGGTGGTGAAAAGACGTTAACGGCTTTGGCGTTAGTATTTGCGATCTTTAGATTAAATCCTGCGCCATTCTGTGTTTTGGATGAAGTCGATGCACCACTTGATGATGCCAACGTACAGCGGTATTGTAATTTGGTAAAAGAGCTTTCTGAACAAGTGCAATTCATTTACATTACACATAATAAATTGGCAATGACAATGGCAACTGATTTACTGGGAGTGACCATGCCAGAGCCAGGCACATCAAAATTAGTGACTGTCGATTTAGAACAGGCAAAAGAATACGGGTTAGTTGCGGAGTCTTAGTATGGAAATGAATACAATAATAGGCATTGTTATCGCCGTTGTGATTATGCTCGTTGGTTTGGTGATGATTTTAAGAAAACCTAAACCAGTTGAGCCGTCATTAGAAGCAGATTTACATATTAATCCAGAAAGTCAGCAGCCAGTGATCCCGCGCCATGTTCGTGATCAACTTCAAACTGAAGCAGTCACCGCTGCAACTGCACGAGTAGAGCCAAGTTTCAAAGTGGAGTCAGCAGAAGCGCAGGTAGAGACTCCTGAGCCTGTCGTAATTGTTGAAGAAAAAGTAGATGTTGTTGCTGAACAAGAAGATACAAAAACAACAACTGAAGCTGTAGCTGAACAGATTGAAGAAAAACAAATCGTTGCTGAGGTCGAAATTGAGGCTGAAGCAGTTGATAAAGTTGCAACTTTAGAGACTTCAGATAAGTCAGACGAAGAAAAAACAGAAGCTGAGCTTAGTTTAAATCCAAATATTGAAACTGTTGCTATTGAAGAGTTTGATGGTGAAAGCAATATCTTGGATGTACATTTGCATGAACAACAACGTTATGATGATGAAAGTGCTTTAGCAACCGCTGAACAGATTATTGCCTTGAATGTATACCCAAATCCTCGCCGTGCATTGTCAGGTGATAAAGCCTTAAAAGTTCTGTTGAAATATGGCTTACGTTTCGGCGAAATGTCATGCTTCCATCGTTATGAAAATACCGATGAACCAAGTGCTTTGATGTTCTCTGTATTACGCATGACGGATAATGGCCCAGCTGGTTTCGATTTAGAAACTTTATCGGGTGAGCAAGTACAAGGCTTGGCTTTCTTCCTTGCACTACCAAATAGCAAAGCGGTTACAGGTTATGACATGATGACCAGTATTGCGGGCTTAATTGCGCGTGAAGTGGATGGTAAGGTCTACGATGAAAATAATTTAGAGTTTACACCGCAGTTGAAAGAACATTGGCGTCATCATGTGATTGATTATCGTCCAAATCAGGCGGCAGTTTAATTAGTTGTTTCTTCATAAACTGATTAACATGTTTTTAAATTTGAAAATAAAGAACTTAACGGAGTCATGTTAGGTTCTCATCCTATTTTAGGTTAAACCTTCGGTTCGACTTACTTTTGTTTCGGCAAAAGTAAGCAAAACCATTGTCATCTGCAAAACCTGTTCACTACTTTCATTAAAGTGATTCTATTGCAAAACATTATCTTGTTTAAATCACGCAGGTTGCAGATGACATTTCTGAGTATCATATTTCATGTCTAACTCAGGTTCGATATACTAAATTTAGTAAAAATTATAGGGCGGTTTTTCCGCCCTTTTATATGGTGAAATTTAAATGGAACACAACTCAGTTATTGAGCAAATGCGTCAGTTGATTCAACTGATTGCAAAACATAATCATGCTTACTATGTGATGGATCAACCTTCCATTTCAGATAGTGAATATGACCATTTATTTCATCAGCTTAAAGCCTTAGAACAACAATATCCAGAATGTATTCAGGCTGATACACCAACCAATAAGGTAGGTGGTCAAGCACTATCAAAATTTGAAAGCGTGACCCATGCAGTCCCAATGTTGTCGTTGGGTAATGTCTTTAATCAGGAAGACTTATTTGCTTTTGCTCGTCGTATTGATGAGCGTCTACCGAATCAAGAAGTTCAATACGACGTTGAACTTAAACTCGATGGTTTAGCAATTTCACTGTGGTATGAAAATGGTGTATTGGTTCGTGGTGTAACTCGTGGCGACGGTGAAACAGGTGAAGACATTACTCAGAATGTAAAAACCATTCGGAATCTACCTAAAGTATTATCAAGTCAGCATCAAGCCATTCCAGAGTTCTTAGAAGTTCGTGGTGAAGTCTTAATGCCTAAATCAGGTTTTGAAAAGCTGAATGCTGACCAAGAGGCGAAAGGAGAGAAAACCTTTGCCAATCCGCGTAATGCTGCGGCAGGGAGTTTAAGACAGCTTGATCCAAATGTTGCTGCTTCGCGCCCATTGGCGTTCTATGCGTATGGTATCGCGCAGTGTGTCCCAAATCATGGTTTGGCTACGATGCACGATAGTTTGCATTGGCTGACCAAATTTGGTTTTGAAATTGCTGAACGTCAATTCTTGTGTTCTTCGATTGAAGAAGTTCAACAGCGTTATGAACAAATCCAACAAGAGCGCCCAGATCTTAAAGTCGAAATTGATGGCATGGTGATTAAGGTGGACAGCCTTAAGCAACAACAACAACTCGGCTTCCTGAGTCGTGAACCTCGTTGGGCAACGGCATATAAATTCCCAGCACAAGCCGCTTTAACTAAAGTTGAGAATATTGATTGGCAAGTGGGTAGAACAGGAACTTTAACGCCTGTTGCGCGTTTAGCACCTGTCTTCGTAGGTGGTGTGACTGTATCGAATGTGACCTTACATAACATTGGCGAAATCCACCGCTTAGATGTACGTGTAGGCGATACTGTGAGTGTCTATCGTACTGGTGATGTAGGTGTCACCATGAACTCAAGTGTTTCAAGTAGAACTCAATTAGATTTTCAAATGGCAGTATAAGGGTAGCAGTAATGTCTCAATATAAATTTAACGACAACCAAATCGCCATTATTGAAAAGCTAGGGCTTAATTTAGATATAGATGATGCAGAAAAGTTATTTTCTTCTAATGAGCACAGTGTGGAAGAGTTGGAAACATTGCTTAAAGTTGCTAATGCTCTTTATAGATCAGGTTATCAGATTATTGAGGATGAGAAGTATGATGAATATATTAGCTACTTGAAAACTTATGATCCCGAGAACCCATTCTTATTAAACATAGAGCCTGAAGTTTTAATCGATAGCAAGACTGTCCCACTACCAAAGAAAATGCTTTCTACTGATAAAGCATATTCTTTTGAAGAAATTAAAAAATGGACTGAAAGAATTACTAAAGCCGCATCAGAAATTGAATTTGATCAAAATTTAATTGAGATTAGGGTTACACCAAAACTTGATGGTTATGCTGCTTATGATGATGGTATAACTCTCTACACTCGAGGTGATGGGATAAGAGGTCAAGATATTACTCGTGCATTTGAGCGAGGACTCAGAGTAGCAAAAAAAGCAGGAAGGGGGTTGGGGCCTGGTGAAATCGTTATCAAGAAAAGTTACTTTAATAAAGTATTGAGTGAAAAGTTTGAAAACTCACGCAATATCCAAGCAGCAATTATTGCTGAAAAGAAAGTTGATGAAGATGTTCAAAAGGCTATTGATGACGGTGCTTGTGTCTTCTACCCTTTTTCGCTATTAGAAAGCTGGACGGGAAGTATAGAGGAGTTGTTGTCAAACTTTGAGAGTATTCTTGAAAGTATATGGAACTCAGTTGATTTTGATATTGATGGATTAGTCTTAGAATCAACAAATGCACCGATTAAAGAGCATATGGGTTCTACGAGAAAATTTCATAGGTGGCAAATCGCGTTTAAAGTGAATGATGAATCGGCTGAAGTCGAAGTATTAAAAGTTATTCCTCAGACCTCAAGGACTGGTCGAGTTTCACCAGTAGCTGAATTGGCTCCGACTAAACTTAGTGGGGCTACTTTAAGCAGGGTAACTGTTCATAATTATAGGATGGTGAAGAAAAATGGAGTTGGTCCTGGCGCAATCATTAAGCTCGTTAGAAGTGGCTTAGTTATTCCAAAAATTGAAGAAGTTATTAAATCAGTAGATCCAGAGTTACCTGAAAATTGTCCTAGTTGTAATGCTCACCTTATTTGGGAAGGAGATCATTTAATTTGCCCGAATAAATCAGACTGTCCTGCTCAAACAGAGAATACACTGATTCATTTTTTTAAAACATTGGGTAATGTCGATGGTTTTGGGCCAAAAGTGATTGAAAAAATAGCTAATCAAGGTATTAAGCACATCCACGAAATCTATCAGATTCCTAAGTATCAATTTGTCGAGTTTGGATTTGGAGATAAAACGTCACAGAATCTTATCGATCAACTCCAAGCAAGTAGAGAGATTGAAATAGAGGACTGGAGGTTTCTTGCTGCATTTGGAGTTACTCGATTAGCTGGCGGAAACTGTGAAAAATTACTTCAGCATCATGCTCTAGTTCAGGTTTTCGAAATATCAGTCGAAGATATGGTGAAAATAGATGGATTTGCACAACTAAGCGCTGAAGCTATTGTCGAAGGTTTAGCAAACGTTAGAGAAGAGTTCTTCAAAGTATATAATCTCGATTTCAACTTAAGTGTTACACCCAAGGAATATGATAGAGAAAGTTCAGATTCTCCTATCGCTGGAGCAGTCGTAGTATTTACTGGCTCGATGCAACAAGGTTCCCGTGACGATATGGAAAAGAATGCAAAAGCACTTGGAGCTAAAGTGGCTAAATCAGTTACAGGTAAAACTACCTATCTGGTAACTGGCGACAAGGTCGGTGAAACTAAGATTAATGCAGCTCGTGATAAAGGTGTTAAGGTATTAACTGAACAGGAATACCTTAACTTAATTGGGTTATTTTAAATATTGAGTTGTGCTAGCTCAAACCCGATCTGACAGCTATCCAGTTTTTCTGGTGCCAGAGTCAGATGAGGTTTGAGCTAGTGCATTTTAGATTTAAATAATTATCTTAATTGAAATTTTGTACAGTTAAATTTCAATTGTATTTTCACTTAAAATTTGGTTTTGAACTACTGTGTATAGATCAATTTCAGATTCAGGTGTAGTAATGGTTACAATAAGTGAATACCGAATACTTATGTTGTAGCGCTCCCTTTTTATAGAGCTTTTCCACCAACCTGTTACAGGAAAAACAGCCAACATTCCACGATTCGCTAAATCTGCAGCAGTTCCAATCCAGATATCTGAATGAATTGATCCACGTACTCTGTTTTTAGATCCTATTAACCAGTCACTATCAGTTGATGTACTTTCAAACTTAACACCTTTTTCTCTCTCATCTTTATTAATACGTTTTAAAAAATCTGGTGTTGATTCAGCAGGACGTCTTATTTCGAATCTTAAGCCTAGAGATTCATATTGATATCTACTTCCAGAAAAAGAGGCATCACATGCTCCTGGATTTCCTTCTATGAAATGAGAAAGTGTTACTCTCATTTTTACAGGAGTGTGGCCTAACTGTAAAAGTTCATCTTTTGGCCAAGGTAAATCATGAATATTAATTTGATTGAAATTTATTTTACTTCCGCTCCTTTTGAGCGGATTAAGGGTTTCTTGGCAAACTAGGCTTAATGAATTTGAAGCACTCCAAAGAGCTCTAGTTAAGTCGGGTTCTCCATAACCACAATGATGTAGTAACTGAACGTAATCAGATTTTTTTTCATTTTCTCCTAAAAAATCTTTTTTCATATTTTCAGTCCATTCGGCTGAATGAACAATCAGGGCTCGAATTGTTTCCGGCCAATAATTTGGATAATGTCCCATAATTTCAGCAGCCATCTTTGCACATAGGGCAGAGGCAGCACTTGTCTGAGATATTGTAGTGAAATTTTTTCCAATATGAGGTTCATGATTAAGTGTGAGTAAACTTAAACTTTCTGTCTCTAAGAAGTCTCCAAATTTACTATCATGTGAGAGATTACCGCCTTCAAAGACTACATCAGGCTTATAGGGCCATGGTGTATTCATCCAGACAAGTGAGGTTGAGGTATGTGGACTTAATGATCCAGATTTTGCAACTGGAGTACAAAATTCTGTACCAACTTCATCAATTGTAATTTTATGAGTACAAGCTCCAACTGTTAAAGCATTCCATGCTTGAGCTGGATCATGAATCTCGTTCAGTTGATTACTATTTGGATAATTTGAATAGTTTTCTTGAGTTGGTTCAATATTTCCAGCACAAACAATAAATAGTTTGGGGTTTTTGAAGTTATTCAGGTTATCACATATGGCATTATCTAAAGCAGCAGACCATGAAGATGGTCGTCCTCGATCGCGTCCATCCATAGCTGCTACAGCCATGCTGTATAATCTTTTCCGATGAGGACGAGTTACCTCTGGAGTAGCTATAGCTTCTCTTACTAAATTACCGTATAGCTTAGAATTGTTGCTTTCTTTTCGGGAGAGAATTTTAACTGATTCAATTCTATGATTTATTTGCACGGGATTATTGTGAATCAGATGATCTGTGAAATCACCGATTAATGCTAGACCTGCTAAACCAGTAGCATGACCATATTCATCATTATACCCCCATGACTCGTTCACTGTGTGTAGATCACTTTCATTGAGAAAGGGTTCGAGAAAAGGGTGTAAATTTACACCACCATCTATTAAGCATATATAGGGTGTTTCAGGCGTTTCTGATGATTTAATTAAACGACTTGATAGATCTTTTATCCATTCAGTTTGATCTATTGAAGACATTTTAGAGAAAAAATGAGTAGTTTCTTTAGGCCTACGAATTTCTGCAATGATCCTAGGCAGTATCGTGGACAACCGATCCCTCTAAATTCTTAAAATATTTCTGCTCAAAGGCTTCTGGGCTTAACCAACCATTTGCAGAGTGCCTTCTCACTCGATTGTAGTAAATCTCAATATAGTCAAACAAGACAGCATTCGCTTCTTTTCGGGTCAAAAACACACTGCCATGTACCACATGACCTTTTAATGTGTGAAAGAAGCTTTCTGTTACTGCATTATCCCAACAGTTACCTCTGCGTGACATGCTTTGGATGCAGTTATTCATCAATAATAGCGCTCTAAAATCACGACTACAGTACTGTGAGCCTTGGTCAGAATGGACCATGATATTCGTTGGATACCCCTGACGAGCCATTGCATAATTAAATGCATCACAGACCAATTGACGGTCTATTCGATGGCTGGTTTGCCAACCCACAATACGACGACTAAATAAATCTAGCATCACGCATAAGTACAACCAACCTTCTTTGGTGCGGATATAAGTAATGTCTGTTGTCCAAACTTTATTTGGCTGCATGACTGTAAACTGGCGATCTAACAAATTCGGTGCTGTAGGCAAACGATGATTTGAATCTGTTGTATGCTTATATTTACGTGCAATCTTGCTGCGTAAACCGAGCTTTCTCAACATTCTTCCAACGGTACGCTCACTCATTTCGTAACCCAAATCACGCATGTCGTGCACCAATGAAGGTGCACCCAATCGTGCATGATGCTGCCAATATACAGCTTTTAAATCAGTATATTTCTGATTGACGTAAATCTGTCTCTTTCGCCAAGCATAGTATCCCGAAGCGCTAACTCCTAGGCATTTACAGGCAGAAGAAACCGTAATTTCAGTCACAGCTAGACCTTGAATTACCGTGTACTTTTCTTGGCATGATCTGTTAGGAAGTACACATGCGCCTTTTTTAAAATATCATTGGCTTCCCTGAGTTGTTTGACCTCCTTCTCTAAATCTAGAATGCGCTGTTGTTCTGGTGAGAGTTGACGTTTACTTGAACCTGTTGGGTTAGCTTCACGAATCCATTTATCCAATGTTGAATAACCCACCCCTAATTTCTGGGCAATTGCAGCGACGGATTCATGTGAGTTCGAAAGGGCATAATCTATTGCTTGCTGTTTAAATTCTGGACTAAAGCGTTTAGCCATTTTACATCTCCAAAGTTAACGTTACGTTATCTTTAGAGGGACTATGTGTCCATTATTTTGTCTAGGATCA
>NZ_DJLC01000184.1:0-618 GCF_002434875.1 Acinetobacter sp. UBA6526
TAAAGATGATGAATGGGCGATTGTAGTTGATGAGCTAAATCAACAACTACATTTAGATAGCACCAAATAATAATTTATAAAAAATAAAGCTCACATTAGTGAGCTTTATTTTGAATCAAGGCTTTAAACCAGTCTTCCATTCGTACTGATTTGAAAGCAGGATGAACTTGTAATAATTCTAGATCATATTCAAAACATGACACATATTTCTGTAACCAGTGGCGTGTCATTGCTTGTTCTTGCTTAGCTGCTGATGCATACGCAAGGAAAAAATAAATGTCTAAATGGTTATGGTGCGCCAAAGGTTTTAAGATTTGTTGTGTAATCAAAGCAAAGCGCTGTTCTTTGGTTAGTTCAAAATAGATCATATATGCTTTGGCTAGATACAACGATAAGTTTAAATATAAACTTAGCGGCATTTCGTCATATTCAATACGCGCTTGTTCCAACAATACAATTGCTTCTTGCAAGAAGTGGAGTTGTTCCTGACGAACATGACTCAACATGACCAATTGCAAGCGCAGGTCAGCTCGCTCTAAAGCAAGTTCAGGCGTATTGTTTTCTAAATACTGTTGGTCAGTTTCACCAATCCGAGCAATCACTTGTTTAGTTTCATTC
>NZ_DJLC01000184.1:929-4628 GCF_002434875.1 Acinetobacter sp. UBA6526
CAATCACTTGTTTAGTTTCATTCGACATGTATTGATCCAAAATCATCAGTTATGCCTAACTATATAAGGCTATTTTTAGTGATTTAAAGGGTTTAAGGGTTCCAAATCGAGTTGCCACTGCGTAACCAAGCCGTAATCGATAAGCGCTGTTGTTTTGAAAGCAAGACTTCATGTAATACATCACTTTGAAAAATCGCAAGACGATTTGGCAAAGGTTGAATGATGTGCCAGTTTCCCTTTTTATCTTGTAGGCGAAGTTCACCACCCCAATTGTCTTCCCAGCTTTCATGTAAATAAAATACAGTTGAAATCATACGATCATTTTTTTGCTGCGGATTATCGCGGTGTAAAGCATAAAATTCGCCAGCGTTATAACAAGCAAAATGTGCTTCAACTTCTTTAATACCAAGATAAAATGCTTGATTTAATGCTTGAGATAGATTGTGTAGCGTTTGGATGTGCTGCTGAGCGATAGGAAGTTGTCCATCAATCCATAAAATATGATCGCTACGAATATGACTTACAACGCCATTTTGTATGCCCGCTGCTCTAAACTCGGCAAGATGCGATATGCACTCATCAGCTAAGGCTGTGACATATTCGGGTGAGTAGACATGATCAATAAAAGCAAAGCCAAACTCATTTAAATCATCTAGGACGCAATCTAAATTCCATGAGGTTGCATTTAAGGTTTGGGAGAAAGAAGTTTGTTGCATATAGCTCCTATCAAACAGCTGTTTGATTAACATTACTATTTTAGACGATCACATCAACGCTAAAGAATACTTTTTTCTTTCATGTTAAACTATCTTCTGAATTGAGGAATAATTGTCAACATGAATTACCGTCACCATTTCCATGCGGGTAACTTTGCCGATGTTATGAAGCATGTACTTTTGCTTCAACTGCTCGCTCGTTTAAATGCCAAAGATAAACCTTATCGATATATCGATACCCATGGTGGTGCAGGTAAATATGATTTATCTACATCTCAAGCACAAAAATCAGGTGAATTCTTAACGGGTATCCATCGTTTGGTCAAGCTTGACGATTCGATTAAGCGTAATGCGCCTGAAGGTGTAAAACAATATCTTAAAATAGTTGAAGATATGCGTGCAGTTTCAGGTAAAGGTGCTTATCCAGGTTCACCTTGGTTTGCACTCGAAGGTATGCGTGATATTGATAAAGCGACTATTTTTGAAATGCAACGTGATGTGTTTCAGCAATTGTATTTTAATATTCGTGATAAACGTGCGGGTTTACACGAACGTGATGCATATGAAGGATTACTTGGTGTAATCCCTCCCAAAGAAAAACGTGGCTTAGTCATGATTGACCCGCCATATGAAATTGAACGTAAAGATTTTCCTCAGCTCGTTGAGTTGTTGCAAGCTGCTTATAAAAAATGGCCGACTGGCGTTTTTGCAGTTTGGTATCCAATTAAAGACCGTGCCATGATTGAACGTTTTGAAAAGAAAATGTTTAAAACGGGTATTCGCCGTCAGCTTATTTGTGAAATTTGCGTATGGCCAGATGATACTCCAGTTGGTTTAAATGGTTGTGGTTTACTCGTGATTAACCCACCTTGGAAGTTTTCAGAAGATGCAGATCAAGCCTTACAATGGCTTTTCCCTCATTTACGCATGAGTGAAAATGGTGGTCATGCTGCTGTGCGTTGGTTGGTGGGTGAATAACCCATCTACCTCAAGATATTCTCGAGGAATTGAAAATAATGACAAATTCTCCAAAAACAGATTCTGATTTGAATACAAAGGATCATTCTTTTGATGGAATCACATTTGAAGTAGAAGAAGAAGAGCACACGCACGAAGGGCAAAAAGTTAAACGCCGTGGTATTTATCTATGGCCGAACCTGATTACAACAGCTGCGCTTTTATCTGGTTTTTACTCAATTATTGCCAGTATGAATGGTAATTTTAATCAGGCAATTTATGCGATTTTCTTGGCTGCATTATTGGATGGTTTAGATGGTCGTGTAGCTCGTGCAATTGGTGCTCAAAGTGCATTTGGTGAGCAATATGATTCATTGTCTGATTTATTGGCATTTGGTGTTGCGCCAGCAATATTGATGTACAGCTGGAGCTTGCACGATTTAGGCCGTATCGGACTAGCTTGTAGCTTCATTTACACGGCTTGTGCTGCATTCCGTTTGGCTCGCTTTAATGTCCAAATTGGTGTTGTTGATAAACGCTACTTTATTGGTATTGCAAGTCCACTTGCTGCAGTCACTGTGATTTCAATTGTTTGGGTTGGACGTGATTTTCCATTCATTTTTGATTTGCAAGATATTACGATTCAGATAATCAATGCTGCGATTATGGTAGGTGTTGGTTTATTAATGATTTCCAATATCAAATACTATTCATTTAAACAGATGGACCGCAAACGTGTACCTTTTGTTGTGATGTTACCAGTGGTCTTGATTTTTGCTGCAATCACGTACAACATTCCAGTAGGAATACTGACAGTTTGTATTCTCTATGTGCTTTCAGGTTTCGTAACAACACTGCTTGCCCACAAAAATGATTCTAAAATAATAAGTTAAAAAATCGGAGGTTCAGTATGCCAATATTGATGAGTAACAATCAATTAAAGCAACTGAACCTCGATAAATCAGATGCTTTAACCTTTTATCCACCTAAAGGCTTATTTAAAATTGTTTATCAGGCACTGATTCTGCCAAACCTACCTGAACCCTTTCATTATCTTAATTTCATCAGTCTTATCGGGCAGCCTCGTATTCCAATTTGTTATAACGCGAGTGCAATAACGACGACAGCAATTGATACTGCGACAGTGCTTGTTACAACCAGTCCGTCTACGGTTGGACATCTCAAAAGTTATAGTGCCAAAGAACAATGTCAATTAGAGATTGATCATTACCAGTTTTTAGATGTGGATCATATTCAAGTTGATTTTCCGAATTATTATTTTAATCGTAAAGATGATGAACTCAGTTGTCAGCTTAAAGTCACAACTTCTACCGAAATTGAAAGTCATTCTGCTTTACAGTGGGGAGTAGCGGATTATTGGTATGTGAATTGTCATTGTGAGGGTGAGGTTACTTATAAAAAACAAAAGTATGAAATAAATGCTTCAGGTATTTTGAAGCATGCGAGAGCAATCTACTTGCCTTTTATTGCATTTCATTTTTTTACTTATCAAATCATTCAAATTAATAATGATTTGCAAATCATTCTCTCTGAGTTGAGAAACCAATGGAACAATATTGTTTTTTCAAGAATTGAAATTCAGTCAAAAGAAAAAGAAACACGACTTTATCAAGATAATGTGATTTTTGATGTAACTCGAGTTTATCCAAAAATACAAACACCTAATGGACGTGAAATGTATTTACCTCGCGTATTTGTCTGGCAATATCACGAAGATGATCAAATCATTTTCCAACTTCAAGCACAGAGTAGAGGGGATTATAAATTTGGATTGGCAGCAGGGTATGTAGGAAGTTTTACTTATGAGTTGCTTTGGGATAATGAAACATATCAAGGCACGGGGTACTGTGAATATGTCGATTGTCGTCCTTTGCATTGGCAAGAAAAAGATAAAACAGATCAAATTATAGACCAAACTCCACATTTACAGCCTTTTTTGTGTAAAAAATAGACGCTCGTCACATTGTTTTTGGAAAAGGTATTGCAAGCGTTGAGGAATGCTGTA
>NZ_DJLC01000223.1:0-12946 GCF_002434875.1 Acinetobacter sp. UBA6526
AAAACAGTATGTTTTTATGAGTTTGATCGGATAAACCGAATACAAGGCTAAGCATCAAGTTGATGTGCAATTCGATTACGTCGACTTTTTAAATGAGACGCTAAAAAATATAAAACCGTACTTATCGCTATTGTGACGAGCAGCAATCCCCACAACACCACATTTACGATTTGAGCGATAAGCTCAGCCTGTTGGGCACGTAAATCCAATGGCTGTGTCATTAATGTAATACTTTTGCCATAGAGCTGTTGTTGCATAACCCATAATTGCTCAGGCTTGAAATCGTACTTTTGGAACTGCGCAGGATTATTTCGCTCTGCATTAATTAGCTGATTTACATAAATATTGGCAGTTTTTCGGTCTATCGGATCATGCAATAAAGCGACTTGCGCCAACACATAAGCTTTCTCAGTTGCAGAAGCATTCGACTGATTCAAATCCTGTGCGATTTGGCTTTCGATAATATTATTTTTATAGCTCATCCACTGCTGATAAGCTTTTTCAGTTTCATCTTGCCAGTCATACTGAATATAACTCATACCTGACCATAACAGTGTGAAAGCAATGATCCAAGCAACGACTCGCAGTGTCCAAGCTTGAAAACGTTGTCGAAAAAAGTTTAATCTTTTTGCCCAACGTAGTAATAAAAATGCACCAATGAATGCAACGAATATTTTTATAAATAACCAGCCAAACCAAGACAGTAAATTAAAAAAATAATCTACTGGCTGTTTAAATGGAATTAGATCTTGAACATGGTAAGGCAAGTCCAAAGTTTGAACATGCATAGAAAGATCAAAAAAACGATAGACAAATTCTTTTTGGAAAAACAATGCAGTGATCGTCATTAACACCAAAGCACTGCTTAAAAAAAACCAAATCATCAGATGACGTTGGCGTTTTTTTAAAACCACTAAACGCTGATCAATTGGCTGTACACTGAACTCGTCTATCGATGACAATGATCTTTCCTCTGCTTAAATCATAATTGAGAAGATTGGCTATTTTCTAGAACCAGTTGATTCAAACTCTCTTGTAATGCACGTAAACGAGTCGTTGCTTCAGCACGTTTTTGCATTCCTTCTTTCTGAATCTGAATCACATCATTTACAGTTTTAATGAGGGTATTTTGCACATGTTCAAGGGTTTCGACATCAATCACCGAGCGCTGATTCGCTTTTGCGGTATCGACCGAGTTTTGATGTAATAATTCAGCATTTCGACGCAATAAATCATTGGTCGTGTCATCAATTGCTTTGGCTAACTGCACACTATTTTTTTGTTCCTGCAATGAAATCGCTAAGCTAATCTGGTTTTTCCATGCAGGAAGCGTAATGTTTTTGATCGCATAGAACTTATCAACCAACATTAAATTGTTGGATTGAATGATCCGAATCATCGGCAAAGTTTGCATAGCGGATTGTTGTAAAACCTGCAAATCACTGACTCGCTTTTCCAAATTATTTGCCAAATGATTTAAATCATAAATCTGCTGTGTTGTCTGTTGATCTTGCTCTTGAGTTGTAAGTGTTGAAATCTGTTGTTGAATGTCTTGTTGCTTCAATTGTCCAGCAGCAATATAAACACCAAGTTGTTTATATTCATCTTGAACGGCATCAAACATTTTGTCCAAAGTTCCAACCCGTGCTTTCAAACCAGACTGAGAACTTTCAATTTCTTTCACAAGAACATCAATCTGTTCTTTTGTCGTATTAAAGTGTTGGTCAAAACTTTGCTTTGCACCTTTAAACTTACCTAGCAATCCGCCAAAGAATCCTGAACTCTTTGATTTATTTAAAATGCTTGTCGTATTCAACTGCTGTGCAACGTGCACAACTTCATTTAACTTTTGCCCAGTTGCATCTAAGTCTTTGTTTTGAACAAGATTAAGCAACTCATCTGTATATGTAGATGTTTTATTGGCAATATTTTTACCATATTCAGCAACAACTGTCGTACTAATGTCAGCAAGCTCTTGATGTGCATCCATTACTTCTGCAAAGTCTTGAACCTGTAAGCCCAATTCTTTCAAGTTAAGTTGTTCAAAGCGTTGCTCTTGATTAACAACCAGTTCATTTGATGAATTGCTCAGTTCTGAATTAGACATAATATTCCCCTCTTATTTCTGTAATGATTTCTTAAGATTTTGAATGAGATGTTCTCTGCTTTTATCCAACTGTTCAAGTGTCTTTGTCGAATTGCTCTCTCGACTTTGTTCCAAATGATAGCGCCATGCTGGAATCAAAACCTGCTGTGCCTCTTTAAAACGATCTAATAAGCTAAATGATAAATGTTGTGATAACTGCATTTGTTTTAATGCAATATCATTACTGGTTTGTAAGGTTTGTAAGGTATTTATTTTTTTAGACAGTCGCTCTACAAAGTGATCTAAAGTTTGTTGCTTACTGAACTGAGGATACTCTTGCAAGAACTCTTCAGCAGCACGAATATACTCTGCCATTTGCTCTCTTAAACCGACAGCCTGCTGTAACCGTGATTGAGATTTTTGAATCTCTATCTGTAATTTTTGACTGAGATAATTTGCCTCATCAATTAAACGATCAAAATCCTTTAAGTATTTGATCTGACCAGCATCGTACTCGATGTCGATCCCTAGCCATTTTTGCAATACATTAAATTTTCGTTGACCCAAATACTTATTCGAACGAGACAGTTGTTGAATAATTTGATGAATAACTTCGCTCAGTTGCTGATTCAATTTAGGATCAACACCATTTAAGAGTACGCTTTGAGCTTGCACCAAATGATCAGCATAATGATTTAAACGATGCGGATCATTCAGCAACGGGACTAAATCATTACGCTTAATCGCCAAGATATGTTCTTGATTTATGTCAAGCTGTGATAAAGGAATTAAATCAAGCGGTATGGTCATAGAAGTAGAAAATAGTAAGAACAAATAAATTTGAACATTCTAGTTTTAGCATGTTCTTACTATTTCGCATACTGAATTGTTGTTATGTTTTGCACGATTGTTGATTGTTATTTTTAAAGATTTTATGATTTTTGTGGAATCGCATAGGTTCCAATCACATGAGCAACAGGCTCATCATCATCTAAAGAATAGAGCCAAACCTCACCTGTAACTAATGTTTTACCGACTTTAATCAGTTTACACACTGCCCGAATATTTTGATTACCATTCGGTTTTCGAAAGAAGTTAATGGTCATGTTGGTTGTAACCGCCATCGTTACCAAACCAATATGACCCATGATTGCCACATAGAGCGCGAAATCAGCCACTAACATCAGTGTTGGGCCAGAAACCGTTTGCCCTGGACGCAAGTCATCAGCATCGATTTGATACAACAACTGAGCACCTTTATGAGTGATTTCTTCAATGCTGGTTTTTTTAAGTGCTTGTGGAAACTCTTGAGCCAAAAACTCAATTAGTTCATTCTTTCCAATCTTCATCTGCTTTCCAAGTTTTTCAATGTGATGTTTTTTTAAGAGATCCGTTTCAAATTTTATTCGGCTTGATTTGAAAGCTCATTTAAAACTTGCCAATATGTCGGCGCTTCTTCGACATGACCTTTATTACGCAACATTTGATGCATCTGTGGTAATTTAAAATATGGAACAGTTGCCATCAAATGATGCTCTTTATGGAAATTCACATGAATCGGTGCAACTAAAGCCCGAGCAATATAGCCTGCCTTTGTGGTTCGGGTGTTGGTCAATGCACTATGACTGGTCTCCATACCAGCATGTTCAGCCATCGAACGAACCCGTAAAAACAATGGAAATGGTGTCAAATAAGCCAGCACCCAAAGTGCATACAGTTTAGGATGCCCTGATGCCCATAAAGCTGAAAATAAAGCTGCATTGGTTACAATCGCACCACCACTATTTTTTAAGAATGTTTTGGGATAATCAAACCAACGACGACCTTCTTGAGAAATCCAGCGACGGTCATTCGACACCGTCCACTCCATTTTCTCAACGTCCATCAATACCCGACCAACTGCAAACTTAAATCCAGTCACGCCAGATAAATCACGTATAAATTTACGCATTAATGATTTCTTCGTCGTCGGAAACCCTATCACAAGTGATAAATCAGGATCATCCACTGTAGAAGTCTTACTATGATGACGCAGATGATGGCCACGATACTTATGCAAATCATTCCAGATTGGACGAGCACATAACCAGTCCGTTAAAGTGTCATTTAACCATTTCGTTTTGAATAAACTTTGATGAGAAGCATCGTGCATGATGATTGCCAAAGCCAGCTGACGACCTGCCAAAATAATTAGTGCAGCAACACAGAGTAATAATTTTCCCCAATTCGGTAAATATTCCCAGAACCCAGCTACAGCAGCAAAAGTACCACCAATAACCGCCCAAGTAGAAAAAACAGCCCAACCACCATGCAAATCTGATTTAGTTGTTAATTCCGTTATTTCATCTCTCGTGAATAAATCACTGATTGCTATACGCGTATTCATATCCCTTGCCTACAATTGTTCTAATTTTATAAATACATAAATCTTAATTTTATTTTAAATTAAGTAATATTTCTGTCAATCTATTAAAATTTAATTTTTAGTAATATTTGTAATCAATCTTTACTCTAAACTGAGTTCATAAAACTTCTGCCACAATTCCAAACCTGTTCGATCTAGCTGTTGAACGCTTGTCGCAAATTGATCTCTTAGTTGCACATCAACAAAATCTTTGGGCAATAACGGATCATTCATTAATAGTGAAATTGTTTGGCGACCGAGTAATAACGATTCTCTAGCTGCTGCTTCCAAACTTAATTGACTTACCGTCAGCCTATTAATTTGAATCATTTGGCTATATTTTTTATAGTGCTGATTGAGATGCTCTATTGGCCATAACTGATAGATCTTTTCTACTGTGTCTTGATCAAAATGAGAAATCTGACAAATCTTGGCACTACTCTCTAAGCCTGAAGCTTTTAATTCAGTAAAAAGATGATCAAATGAAATGGCCAAATTATCTGGACGAATATAAATCCCTTGTTCTAATTCTTTAAAACCAAAATGTTTCAACGCTCGTTCTCGACGATTTAAAGCGGTACGATCGACGCGACCTAACTCACCTGTAAACACAGCTAAATATTGCTGATTCCATTTTTTGGTTTGTTTAATTCCGTTCTTACGGTTGAGCATCACATCTGCCCACTCATGTGATTGCAAAGTAAATTGATAAACCCCTCGTTCAATCGCCTCAATGACGCCATCACCAGACAATCGAGTTACCGCGACGCGTATGCTGTTTTCACTAATCTCAAAAAGTTTCCCTGCAATAATAATTTGTTTAATCGAGATCTCACGACCTTGTAGCCCTAGAAGTAAATCAATGATCAAATCACGGGCATTCATTTTTGCTATTGTCATGTTGCTATTGAACCAGTTTAAAAATAAAAGAGCGAAATTAAGGTGAAATAGTTTAACTTAGAATTTGCCTCTTTTAGTCATCTTTCTAAAAGAGGCTTATTTTTTAATTATTTATAGGAAAATGAACAATAAAATGATACCAAGCACAATACGATACCAAGCAAACACACGCAAAGTATGACGTTCAACAAACTTTACTAATGCACTCACCACAAGTAGCGCTGCAATAAATGCCGCCACAAAACCAACACCGATATTCAGCATGTTTTCTTGAGTCAGAACATCCGCATTACGTGCTAAATCAAATACAGCTGCACCTAACATGGTTGGCATTGCCAAGAAGAAAGAAAACTCAGTAGCTGCTTTACGCGACAAGCCAGAGAACATTCCACCAACAATCGTTGCACCTGAGCGAGATGTTCCAGGAATCATTGCAACACACTGCGCACAACCCACTAAAAATGCTTGTTTATAGGTAATTTTTGTTGCTTCAGTAGTTTTATGATCAAACTTAATAGACTCAACCCAGAAAATAATTAAACCACCGACTATTAAAGCAATTGCCACAACAAGTGGGCTAAACAATACGCTTTTGATGAAATCAACAGCGAAAATACCAATCACGACAGCAGGGATAAAAGCCAATAAAACACTAAAGGTAAAGTGTCTTGCCTCAGTATCTCCACTAAAGAAACCTTTAATCAAGTCCACAATCTTTTGGCGGTATAACCAACATACCGCCAAAATTGCACCCAGCTGAATAACAACTTCAAATACACGACCATCATCAGAATGGAAGTCAATCATATGACCAAATAAGATCAAATGACCTGTACTTGAAATGGGTAAGAATTCGGTAAGACCCTCGATAAAACCTAAAAATAAGGCTTTTAAAATTTCAATATGTTCCATAACTTACTCAAAAAGCGTAAATACAAAAATAAAAATAAATGGCAAGCTTACATGTAAATAAGAATATTTTATGTGACTGTCACGTAATAATTTTGACAGCACAATAAGCAAAAATTTATCAGTAGATTCTAGATAATCATCAAGCTGTTTTTCTTTTGCATTTGTTCAACAACATCTTTGGTATCAAATCCTAAACGCCAATACAGCAATTCCAAAACATCTAATTCGTCTTGAGTAATAATCCGATCACTCCACAAGCAGCGTTCAGCAATCGCCAAGATATTTAGACGATCACGTAATAACAGGCCTGAGACATCATTTAGGATTTCAGCTAAATCTAAAGGCTCATCTGAAATATCAGCAAAAGTTTGCATTTCAACTGCAGTTAAAATCTTTCTTAAAATACGCTCACGCACTTCTAACTGATTCGGGCTATTGATTTGTTGAACATGCAATAACGCATCAACCAGATGCACAATCTGCGATTTAACATCTTCAAAAGCTGTTGGTAAATGTGCAGGCATCAGGTTTAACTCATGTTTAACTCGTTCAAGAAGTAAAGCATCAAGTAAACCAACTTCACCATCTTCCTGAATGATACAAGCAAGCTTAGTTAAAAATTGGCGGGCAATACTGGTAGGCATATGACCAATATTTTTACAAGCATCATGGAAAATTTGCACATGAATACGGCCATCAAGATTCAACAAAGCATCTACAATCGCATGGCTCACAGGTGCATCTTGAGGAATAAATTCTCGATATTGACGAATCATCAAGATCGCCACCATCACTTCTCTAGAACCCGTTGCGGTCTGCATAGCACGTTGGATTAACTCTGGACGCTTTTTATTTTTACGCATTTCAGGATTCAAAGGCTTAATGGCATCATTCAACGCAAAACTTATTGGAGACAAGCGCAATAAAGGTAAAGGCTGCGGTGAACTCCAAGGTGTCGTAATATCGGTAATTTCTTCCTCTAATGATCGAAACAAACTGAATAAAGGACGATTTCGAAGTTTACGCAAATTCTCTAACTGTAAGTCTTGCAACAGTGTTGGATTCAGTTCGTAGATACGATCTTTAATACTTGGATGAATATTCATCCAGCTTTGCGGACTCAATGAATTGGCAAAGCACATATGTGAGATTGATTCAGAATAAGCACTATGAATTTGCGAACCAGTATGATGCACATAAATTCGCAGCAAAGTCTGGATATTGGCATTGTTATTCATCAACCGCATGGTTTTCAAATCATTACGGAAAGTTCGGCCACTCAAAGTCAAATATTTGATTAAACGAGTAATTAAAATACCCAAACTACCAATCAGCCAAATCACTCCACCGATTGCCACAAAAATCGTTTCAAACTTATTTCGATAGGAAGTTGCATAAGGGTTATAGCCTGCCTGAGCTAATTTACTTCCCCATTGACTGAACGTTGTTAGTCCACTGTATAAAATTTTAAGCTTGGTGTTTTCAACAGCTTCACCAGATAGAATTTGATTGAACTCATAACTAAGTAAGCCATACAGCTCAAGTTCATCTAAGTTCTGCAAAGCACCCCAAGTTAAAATAATCACAATATCCTGTGATTTAAAACCTGCTGTTAACGCGTTTACGCCGACTTCATCAGGTAAGACATAAACCGCTGGTGTATCAATTGCAAAACTACGCGCGACTTGCTCTACTACTTTAAGTGCGGTGCTTTCTTCAGGGGTACTTTCGTCAAAAACGAGACGACGAGCTTTTAATTGCTTGGCAAGCGAATGTCCACCTTCACGCAACACATAAAGCTCAGCACAAACAGACCAAACTAAGACAAAGAAAAGCAGAAAGATGAAATACGGACTGAGAACATGCCACCAAATCAGCTGGGTGTAATCAAAGAAATGCACCACCAAACCCAAAATTAAATTGAGAATAAAGACGGTTAATAACATTGCGAGAATACAGAAACTAACTGACCACGCAATATTCTTATTTTCAATTAAATAATGGCTCATTTCTTTCAATGTAAATTTTCCTTATTACATTGTTTCTATCCGAGGCATTAGCGCCTTCTGTATCATAAAATAAAAAAGCGGGAAATTCCCGCTTTTCTGGATATTAAAATGATTACTCTTCTTTAATACCTGTTAAATCCACTGAAGCTGCATCAATATTTACATCAATATAACCATCAGTTTTTTTCTTAGCCGTATCGCTACGTTTTAACTCAAGGTTAATTAAATAGTCGTTATCAATGCCACCAGCAACATAAACACCATCAAAGACAGAACAATCAAACTCTCTTAAATCAGGAACTTTGCTTGTACGCACAGCATTTTTCAGATCTTCAATTTCTTGGAAAATTAAACGATCTGCACCGATAATTTCACGAATTTCTTCAACTGTACGATCAGAAGCAATAAGCTCAGATTTTGCTGGCATATCAATACCATACACGTTTGGATACTTCACCATCGGTGCTGCTGAGGCAAAGAATACTTTTTTCGCACCAGAGTCACGCGCCATCTGAATGATTTCATTACACGTTGTACCACGTACAATTGAGTCATCGACTAAAAGAACATTTTTGTCTTTAAATTCAAGCTCTACCGGATTCAGTTTTTGACGAACTGATTTTTTACGTTGTTGCTGACCTGGCATAATAAAGGTACGACCGATATAACGGTTTTTCATGAAACCTTCACGGAACTTCACGCCTAAAATATTTGCCAACTCTAAAGCTGATGTACGGCTTGTATCAGGGATTGGAATCACAACATCAATGTCATGCTCCTCACCCCATTCTTTTAGGATTTTATGCGCAAGCTTTTCTCCCATTTTCAAACGAGCTTTATAAACTGAAATACCATCAATTGTTGCGTCTGGACGAGCAAAATAAACGTATTCAAAAATACATGGACGGTATTCAGGATTAACTGCACATTGCTTAGAGAATAATCGACCTTCGCTGTCGATAAAGATAGCTTCACCTGGTGCAATATCACGTTCAATTTTGAAACCAAGCGCAGTAATTGCAACTGACTCTGAAGCAATAATATATTCTGTACCTTGATCAGTTTCTCTTGAACCGTAGATTAATGGACGGATACCATTTGGATCACGGAAGCCAACCAAACCATGCCCTGTAATCATCGCAACTACACCATAAGCACCTTTGCAGCGCTCATGAACGCGAGAAACCGTATGGAAAATATCTTCAGGTGTTGGATTTAAAGTACCAATTTTCTGTAGCTCATGCGCAAATACGTTAAGTAATACTTCTGAGTCAGAATCAGTATTCATATGACGTAAATCTGTTTTAAACAGATCATCATGAATTTCAGCTGCGTTGGTTAAATTACCATTATGTGCAAGCGTGATACCGTAAGGTGAGTTTACATAAAATGGTTGCGCTTCTGCACTGCTAGAAGAACCCGCTGTTGGATAACGTACGTGTCCAATACCGTAGTTACCAAGCAAAGCACGCATATGACGAGTATGGAATACATCGCGCACCATACCGTTGTCTTTGCGGAGGAACAAACGCCCTTGATGGCAAGTAACAATACCTGCTGCATCTTGTCCACGATGTTGTAACATCGTCAAGGCATCAAATAACATTTGGTTCACTGGCGATTTACCGGCTATCCCAACAACTCCACACATAGCAACCTCGCGACAAGCTAGGAACGGGGTTTGACCCCAATTAATAAAAAGGATTTTTCGTCGAATGGTCAGCGCGCTGATCCGTAGCAGCACGTTCTGACTCGTCCATTTCAGTTGAAGGGCGATGCAATAGCGCACCTTCAGACCTCATTTGATCTAAAGCTTGATTTGCAGCATCTTTGGAAATTTCAGTCGCCAAAGGAGCATAAGGTAATAAAATCTGAATTAATTTTGACTGTTTCCAGTGGGGAGAACTATCCACCCAAGGTCCTACACCTTGCATGGCGATCAGAACAATCAATAGTCCTTTTAGAGAGCCAAAAGCACCACCTGCTAAACGATTTAATGGGCCCAGTTTTAAACTTTTCAAGAGCCCATTTAAAAGTGCGCTAACAATCCATGTACACACAACAATGATCAATACAATAAAAGCAAAAGCTGCAATTTTTTGCACAACAGGGTCTTGGCTGAGACTGCTCATTGCAGGTGCCAATATAACTGCGTACTTTGCCCCAATGATCAATGCAAATATCCATCCGACCAAGTTCGCAAAGGCTTTAATAAATCCTTGACGCAAACCGTTTAGCCCTCCAATGAGCAAAATGATCAGAATAATGATATCAAGCGTGTTCATTTCACACTGTCATCGCGTTAACACAATCTTTAATAAGCGTTGGACCTGTATAAATAAGGCCACTATAAACTTGAACCAAGCTCGCTCCTGCTTGCTGTTTTGCTACAGCTTGCTCACCATTTAAAATACCACCAACACCAATGAGTGGAATCTGTCCGTTCAGCACTTTAGCAAATTGACCTAAACACTCAGTACTCTTTTCAAATACTGGTGCACCTGACAATCCACCTGCTTCATTACCATTTGGAAGATTTTCAACACCATCACGACCAAGGGTCGTATTCGTCACAATAAGACCATCAATTTTGAACTGAATGAGTTGAGCTGCAATAAATGAAATATCTTCTGGTGTAAGATCAGGAGCAACTTTGAGCACTAAAGGAACATAATGATTATATTGTTCAGCAAGTTCTAGCTGTCGATCTTTCAAAGTTTGTAATAGCTCTGTAAGTGCATCACCACTTTGTAAGCTACGCAGATTTTTAGTGTTCGGAGAGGAAATATTGACTGTAATATATGATGCGTAATTATAGACTTTTTCTAAACAAATCAAATAATCAGAAACCGCTTCTTCGACAGGAGTATCCGCATTTTTTCCGATATTAATTCCTAAAATCCCTTTAAACTTTGATGATTTAACATTTTCAATCAGTTTATCAACACCATCATTATTAAAACCCATACGGTTAATAATGGCTTTTGCTTCAGGAATACGGAATAAACGTGGCTGGGGATTGCCAGCTTGAGGACGCGGAGTGATTGTACCAATTTCGATAAAACCGAAACCTAATGCTGCTAAAGCATCGATATGCGCACCATTTTTATCCAAACCCGCGGCCAGACCAACAGGATTTGGAAACTCGATACCCATGCAAGTTACAGGTTTTGCAGCAACTTTTTGATGCATAAAACCCAACTTATGCGCTTTATCAAGCATAGAAAGTGTGAGTTCATGTGCACGCTCTGGTGCTAAAGTAAACAACAAAGGGCGAGCCAATGAATATAACATACCAATCACAGTCTACTGATTTTCAAGTAGGCATATTATAGGCATAGGCTTAACAAAACGCCATGCCTGACAAGCGCTTATTTTGTAGAGTCGTTGCTTTAATGTTCCTTGAATATACAACTATGAAAATAAGTCGATACAAATCCTCTATTTTTTATTTACATCTCTATCAAATAAAAGTAGGTAAGTACCTTCGAGTACTTACCTACTTGTTATTCATACATGATGTGTTATTTCCAAGAATAGGAAACACCAGCACCTACAGCGGTTGTATTACCATTATTAAAGCCAGTTGAGAATGCGCCTTTAATTGCGACACCATTATCAAAGTAATGACTTGCTCCCACTGCAATCGCCGACTGACTATCGTAATAACCCATACCTACACCAATAGTTGAAGCTCCTGCTTCTGCAGGCATCGGAATATTTGTCATCGCACTAATACCAGCAATACCTTGTGCAGCAATATCACGATTCTTTCTAACGGTTTGATTGGTTTGATCTACACGATTTGATACATCCCTAAAACTATTTTCTAGATCAGTCACTTTTGTATCAGTGTAAGCTTTCGCATCTGATAATACTTTAGCATCAGCAGTTTTGTACTCTTGTCGCATGACGGTTTCACGGCTATCTGTATAACCTTTAGCGCTACTTAAAGTTGCCTGATCACCAACATCAGCATACGTTTTAGCATCACTTAGAACTTTTGCATCAACATCTTTCATTTGTTTGAGGTTAACTGCATCAGTATCTTGAACACCCGCTGCCACATGAATAATTTGACGCTCTTGACCTGATGCACCAACTGATACAGTGTTATCTCGATCTGAAGCAGAATCATTACCCAACACAACAGCATTTTTAGCTGAAGTATTTACATTATTACCAACAACAAAAGTTTTATCCCCTGTGATGGTATTGTCATTGCCGACTGCATAACTGTCGTTTGCCTGAATTACGTTTGGATCGCCGAATGCTCCTGAGCGGTTTCCTTCAACTTTGTTACCTTTACCCACTACAGTATTCGATTCTCCTGTTGCAGATGCTCCTGAACCAACAACCGTATTATTATTGCCATCAGCTATAGCACCATCGCCCAATGCTGTTGCACCTGCACCTGTCGCTTTTGCACCAGTACTAGATTCATTAGCTTTCGCATCTAAGAATGGTGACGAACCACCTTGACCTTGCTGTCCCTCTATCCATTGTTGTTCTGTGCCCGTATAGCCATTATCAACCGCAATTTCATAAGCACTCTTACCTGTCGCTCCAGTGTCACCTTTATCGCCCTTGTCACCTTGCGCACCCGTTGCGCCTGTCGCTCCAGTGTCGCCTTTA
>NZ_DJLC01000042.1:0-8897 GCF_002434875.1 Acinetobacter sp. UBA6526
CCAAAACTGAGAGGTATCTCAGATCGAGGTGATATTAATGAGAATGGTTATTATTTTAATTGATGTGAATAAAGATACTCAAGTTATAAATCAGTAAAATTTACATAGATAAATTACGATAAAAGTCCAATATCTGATTGAAACAGCGACTAAATCCCATTATTTTATTATGGAATTAAAAATATTTCATATTTAAAGAATTTTTCTGGGGTTGCTATGAGCTTTGATCGGACTACATCACAAATATTATTTGATAATGGTACTCATAAATGCATTAGTTTTACCAGTTTGGTAAAGGGCGAGGGGATTCAAGCCAATCAATTTTTAATTATTGATCATGATCGTGCTGCTGTTTTAGATCCAGGTGGGGACTTAACGTATGTTCCTTTGACGATGGAATTGAATCGATATACGAAGCTTAAAAATTTAGATTATGTGATGGCTTCGCATCAAGATCCTGACATTATTACCTCGATGCCGCGTTGGTTGGTTTATACCGACGCAAAAGTTGTCGCTTCAAAATTATGGGCACGATTTTTACCACATCTGAATTCAGCTTTTATGAGTGATCGTATGAAGGGCAATTGGGAGGAGCGTCTGATTGAATTGCCTGATACAGGACAAGTGATTCCACTGGGTGAATCTTCTATTGTTGCCGTACCTGCGCACTTTTTACATTCGGTTGGCAACTTCCAATTTTATGATCCAACGGCAAAAATTTTATTTTCTGGTGATATGGGGGCGTCGATTGTTGAAGATGCCAGTCTACCTATCACTGATTTTGAAGCCCACATCAAAAAAATGAAAGGCTTCCATCAACGCTATATGTGCTCAAATAAAGTGATTCGTTTATGGGTCAATATGGTTCGTCAAATGGATTTGGATATGATCGTTCCTCAACATGGCACGGCATTTGTCGGTAAAGAGATGATTAATCAATTTTTGGATTGGATTGAAAATCTAGAATGTGGCGTAGACCTTATGAATGAGTATGTTTTCAGCATTCCAACGGAAATAAATTAAAGCTTGATTAATCCTTAAAATTTGAACGAATAAATCTATCGAAAACAGATAAATATATATTGTTTTCGGTAGTGAATTTTCTTAGGATTCGCGCTATAAAAAATTTGATTTGGTCGCGAGAATTTTAATAAAAATGTTGTCTCAAATTGCTACGCCAGATGCATGCATTAGTTGTGGTGCATGCTGCGCAAATTTCCGTGTCTCATTCTATTGGGCTGAAGCTGAAAGCATGCCTGAAGAAATGGTTGAACCTCTTACAGCGATTTATTCTTGCATGAAAGGAACCAATCAATCGCCACCAAGATGTGTGGCCTTACAAGGCGAAGTTGGTGTCAATGTAAGTTGTTCTATTTATGAAGTGCGTAGCTCGAGTTGTAAAGAAGTACAAATTGCAGATGAACAATGTAATAAAGCACGAATGAAACATAATATGATTCCACTCATTTGTGTGGAATCACAAGATTCTGAAAATAATGATAATTTTGATCAAGTCTGTTAATTCTGTTTTGATAAACTCAATGTAAAAAGCATTTATTCTGATGAAGAAATGCTTTTTCTCAAATTATTTTCTTCATAGAAAATGAAAATCACATCGAAATTTGTTTATAATAGCTCACGGAAATTACCAGTGAGATTGTTATGCTGACCATCGTTCAAGAAGCCTTGACCTTCGATGATGTCTTATTACTTCCTGCCTACTCTACTGTTCTCCCAAAAGATGTCTCCTTAAAGACACGTTTAACTCGCGGAATTCAACTTAATATTCCTCTCGTTTCTGCTGCAATGGATACGGTGACTGAGTCTCGTATGGCAATTGCGATGGCGCAGAATGGTGGTATTGGTATTTTGCACAAAAACATGGACATCTCAGCACAAGCTGCTGAAGTTCGTCGTGTGAAAAAATTTGAAGCGGGGATGGTGAAAGATCCTATCACTGTGACACCAGAAACAACTGTTCGTGAATTGATTGCAATCACAAGTGCCAACAACATCAGCGGTGTGCCTGTTGTTAAAGATGGCAAAGTTGTCGGTATCGTAACAGGACGTGATACACGTTTTGAAACGAACCTAGAACAGCCTGTGAGCAACATCATGACAGGTCAAGATCGCTTAGTTACTGTACGTGAAGGCGAATCTAAAGAAAATATTCAAGCATTATTGCAAAAACATCGTATTGAAAAAGTCTTAGTTGTTGGTGAGCACAATGAACTCAAAGGCTTGATTACGGTGACTGACTTCCGTAAAGCCGAAAGCTATCCAAACAGCTGTAAAGATGACCTTGGTCGTTTACGTGTAGGTGCTGCTGTGGGTACAGGTGCTGAGACACCAAGTCGTGTAGAAGCATTGGTTGATGCTGGTGTTGATGCGATTGTTGTAGATACTGCACATGGTCATTCAGCTGGTGTAATTGAACGCGTTCGTTGGGTAAAAGCAAACTACCCACAAGTTCAAGTGATTGGTGGAAATATTGCGACAGGCGATGCGGCATTGGCATTGCTTGATGCTGGTGCAGATGCCGTTAAAGTGGGTATCGGTCCTGGTTCGATTTGTACAACACGTATTGTGGCAGGTATTGGTATGCAACAAATTTCTGCGATTGACAGTGTTGCAAATGCATTGAAAGACCAAATTCCTTTGATTGCTGATGGTGGTATCCGCTTCTCTGGCGATATGGCAAAAGCAATTGGTGCGGGTGCGAGCACGATCATGGTGGGTTCACTACTTGCTGGTACTGAAGAAGCGCCGGGTGAAGTTGAGTTCTTCCAAGGTCGTTATTACAAAGCGTATCGTGGTATGGGTTCTTTGGGTGCGATGGCAGGTGCGACTGGTTCAGCTGACCGTTATTTCCAAGACTCAAAGGCAGGCGCTGAAAAATTAGTACCTGAAGGCATTGAAGGACGTGTTCCATATAAAGGCCCAATGGGCAATATCATCCATCAAATGATGGGCGGTCTACGTTCTTCTATGGGTTATACAGGTTCATCGACCATTGAAGACCTTCGTCAAAATGCGAAATTCGTGAAAATTACTTCAGCAGGTATGTCTGAATCACACGTACATGACGTAACGATTACTAAAGAAGCGCCAAACTATCGTGTTGGTTGATTTTTGGTAATTTTACCGATAGAAAAACCGTCAGTTTACTGACGGTTTTGTTGTTTTTGGTGTAAAGTGAGCGTGATGAGAAATATATGGTGATAGACCATATAAACGATAAGAAAGTGAGTAGAAGATGAGTTATTTTGGCACTGATGGCATTCGTGGAAAATTTGGACAAATGCCAATTACCCCTGAGTTTGCATTGAAACTTGGCTTTGCCGCAGGAAAAGTATTAAAAAGAAATAGCCCGAAAAATAAGCCAATCGTGGTATTAGGTAAGGATACACGTTTATCGGGATATATTTTAGAAGCTGCACTACAAGCAGGTCTAAACGCTGCGGGTGTTTATGTTCATTTATTAGGTCCATTACCAACACCAGCGATTGCTCACTTAACTCGTGCACTACATGCCCATGCAGGGATTGTGATTTCTGCGTCGCACAACCCTTACTTTGATAATGGGATTAAGTTCTTCTCAAGTGAAGGTAAAAAACTTCCTGATACCTTACAGGATGAAATTAACCAAGAATTAGAAAAAGATCTTGTCATTGATGACACGGCAAACCTTGGTAAAAGCGTACGTGTAACAGATGCCAATGGTCGTTATATCGAATTCTGTAAATCTACTTTCCCATACCACTTCAATTTACATAATTTAAAAATTGTCGTGGATTGTGCCAATGGTGCAGCCTATAGCGTAGGACCTTCTGTATTCCGTGAGTTGGGTGCGAAGGTAATTTCATTATTCAATGAACCAGATGGTTTAAATATTAATGAAAACTGTGGTTCAACCCATCCTGAACAATTACAGAAAGCGGTTGTAGAACATCAAGCTGATCTTGGTATTGCTTTTGATGGTGATGCTGATCGCGTAGTGATGGTGGATAAAAATGGTGATCTGATTGATGGTGACCATATCTTGTATATTTTAGCGACGCAAGCTAACCACAAGCCAAAAGGTGTCGTGGGTACAGTCATGAGTAATATGGCGCTTGAACTGGCATTGCAAAAAGCAGACGTTGGTTTTGTCCGTGCCAAAGTAGGTGACCGTTATGTGTTACAAGCACTTGAAGAAAACGCTTGGGTAACGGGCGGTGAGCCATCAGGGCATATTCTCACCTTGGATAAAAGCACAACAGGTGATGCGATTATTGCTGCATTACAAGTGCTGACGGTTATGGTTGAGCAGGGTAAAGCCTTACATGAGTTAGTGGAAGGTTTTGTTTTATTCCCTCAAGTGCTGGTTAATGTTCGTTTACAGCAAATGATCGACCCGTATTCTATTCCAGCTTTAGTGGCTGAATTTGATAAAGCAGAGCAGCAGCTCAAAGGTCGTGGACGTATTTTAATTCGTAAGTCAGGTACTGAGCCTGTGATTCGTGTGATGGTTGAAGGCGATCAACAAGAAGAGGTTGTGAGTCTGGCAAATCATTTAGCTGATGCAGTACGTGCACAGGCGCAAGTTGCTTAAGGAGATAAATAATGAGTGATGTCATTAAGGATCTCAGCGAGCTACGTTTAAGTTACGAACAAGGCGAATTACACGAAGCGCAAATCAGCAATGATCCACATGTGCAATTTTTAAACTGGTTTAATCATGCGCTTGATGCAAATCTGCATGAACCCTATACCATGTCACTTGCGACAGCAAATGCACAAGGTCGTCCGCATGTTCGAACCGTCTTGTTACGTGGTGCGACTGAGGCGGGTTATGATTTTTATACCAATTATGACAGCCAAAAAGGTTTAGATCTTGCTGAAAATCCTTTTGCTGAGTTGTTATTTTATTGGCCTAGCTTAGAACGTCAGGTGCGCATCAGTGGTAAGGTGATTAAGATTTCTGAACAAGAATCTATAGATTATTATCATAAGCGCCCTCGTGATAGCCAAATTGCAGCGCACATTAGTACTCCACAAAGTGGTGCGATTTCGAGTCGTGAAGAATTGCAGCAACGTTTCCAGCAACTTCAGCAGAGCATTGGTGATCAAGGTGAGTTAGCTAAACCTGAATTTTGGGGAGGTTATCGTCTCGAAGCAGATTATTATGAATTCTGGCAGGGGCGACCAAACCGCTTGCATGATCGTTTGAGTTATGAAAAACAGAATGATCTCTGGACGATTCAACGTTTGATGCCATAAATGACACAGATACTTATTCAAAAGAGACCATTACTCACACGCCCTGAACAGTTTCAGGGCGTGCCTCTGTTTATCGCAGAGATTTTAGCAAGACGAGGTGTTCAGTCTGAACAAGAGCTTGAATTAAAGCTGAAACACCTACTCGCTCCGCATTTGAAAGATTTAGATCGAGCAGTTGAACTGATTGATCAAGCGATTGATCAGCAAAAAAAAATCATCATTGTAGGTGATTACGATGCAGATGGTGCAACCAGTACCGCGCTGATGGTATTAGTCTTAAAAGAAATGGGTGCATTGGTCGACTATCTGGTACCTGACCGTTTTAAATATGGCTATGGGTTAACTCCCAAAATTGCTGAATTGGCACACGCAACCTATCAACCTGATTTATTGATTACTGTCGATAATGGGATATCAAGTCATGCGGGTGTTGAAACGGCGCAGTCACTTGGGATGCAAGTGATTATTACGGATCACCATTTAACGACTAAGCCAACACCATTTGCTGAAGCTGTGGTGAATCCAAACCAATTGGATTGCGAGTTTTCGAGTAAGGCATTGGCAGGGGTTGGAGTCGCATTCTATGTCTTAGCAAAACTGGCAAGTTTTCGCAGTCAGCACAATAAAACGAGCAGTAAAGTCACTCAATATTTAGATCTAGTTGCTTTGGGTACTTATGCTGATGTTGCAACTTTAGATTATAACAATCGCATTTTGATTGATGCGGGTGTTAAACGCATCCAACAGTATCAGTGTCGTGCTGGAATTTTAGCGTTACTCGATATTGCTGGTCGAGATGCAGCTCATCTACGTGCGCAGGATTTAGGTTTTGTGCTTGGTCCGCGGATTAATGCGGCAGGTCGTATGGAAAGTATGCGTATTGGGATTGAATGTCTACTCGCTGAAGACATGGCAACTGCTTATCCGATTGCTCAGCAGCTCAATCAACTGAATGTTGAACGTCGACAAGTTGAAAATGAAATGAAGCAACAGGCACTCACGGCTTTGCAACAAATACAATTAACAACCGAACATATTCCTCCTGCTTTGGTAATGTTTGAGGAACAATGGCATCAAGGGGTGATCGGTATCGTTGCAGGCCGCTTAAAAGAGCAGTTTCATCGACCAAGCTTAGTGTTTGCGCCCGATGAAGATGGGATACATATCAAAGGTTCTGCTCGTTCAATCGAAGGGATTCATATCCGAGATATGATTGAGCAGGTTGCTGAACAGTATCCGCATTTGGTCAGTCATTTTGGTGGACATGCAGCAGCAGCGGGTTTAACACTAAAAAAAGAACATTTTGAAGAATTTAAAACCGTGTTTACTCAAATGATTGCGGAAATGGATTCTGATTTATTTCAAGCAACTTTATGGACGGATGGTGAGTTAGATGACTCCGCTTTGCATTTAGGAACTTTAGATTGGATAGAGCAACTTGGCCCTTGGGGGCAAAAATTTCCTCTACCTCAGTTCGAGGGTCGGTTTAAAGTGATTGATTATCGTTGGCTCAAAGATCAGCACTTAAAATTAAAACTTGCTGTAGGGCAACATGCGATTGATGCGATTGCTTTTAATGCCATCGATCGTTATGAATTTAATCCAATGTTGGGTTATGTCGATTTGGTGTACACCTTAGAACGTAATGTTTTTAATGGGAATACCAGTTTACAATTGCAGGTCGCCTATTTAAAGCAATAAAAAATCCGCTCTGTTGAGCGGATTTTTTGTTTTATAGAAACTCAATTAAAAGCGGAATGTACCGTTGATGCCATAAGAGTCAGCACCATCAGTTGTCGTGTATCCCACACCTAAAGCAAATTGAGGGTTAAAGAATTTTTGTGCACGAATGTTGAAAATACTATCCGAGTCGTCAGCTGTAGAGTCTGCAAAAGAAACACCAACACTTAGTGTTTGATCTAAATACAGATCAGCAGCTAAACGATAAGATGTTTCATCACCGATGTAAGTTACACCTTCAAAATTTGTATAGAAGCCTGCGACTTCAGAAACATATTTTGCGCGAAGTGAAACGGCTGTATCGTCGTTATCACCAGAAACAACGGCAGCATTACTGACATTAGTAACAAAACCATATTTTGCGACTTTTACAGGGTTGATACTTTCTGAAAAATCAGCCACACCTACAGCAAGTAATAAACCATTTACTGGAAGGAAACCTGCTTCAAACTCGTAACCATTGCCATTATCTGACTCTGAACCAAGTCCATTAATGGTGGCTTTAATATTCGTGCGGTGTAATGCACCAGAAACATAAAACTGAGTATCAGGAATAAAAATTTCGCCTTCTACACCGATAATATTAAATTGCAAATCACCAAAATCTTCATCATCTTGAAGTTTGCTATACGCATATCCACCGCCGATGTTCGATGCTTTGTCAAGGAAAGCTGCTTCTGCAAGAGGCGCATTACGGGTTTGCACAGGATTAAAGTAATATTTACCGCTGATTGCTGCGCTATTGGTTTTACCGCCGTCCATGTCGACGTATTCATAAGCACCAGTCGCTTCGGTTTGATATGCATTCGCATTTAAAGCAACACAAGAACTTAAAAGTGCTGTAATTAAGCTTAATTTTTTCATTCAATAACTCCCCTTTATTAAAATAATGCATCGTAATAATTTGTTGCGAGTTGTAGTGTAGTCAAAATTTGAGAGTCGTCAATTATTAAATGAATGATCAAAATATTTAGCTGTTTCTGTTTAAATAATCAGATATTGAATTCAATATGAATCAGGATGCTTATTTTTTTATTTATAAGTATTCATTATATAAAAACCGCCCTGAAAATTGATTTCAGAGCGGTTTTTTTGAATCTAAAAGTTAGGATTTAACAATTAGAAACGGTATGCAGCACGAACACCATAAGTGTTGTAATCATCGCCAAAACCGACACGACCTTCTAAGCTTACTTGCTGATTTAGGAATTTCTTCGCAGAAATACCCCATTCATCACGGTTCGTAAGATCGTTATTGTAGTAATCTGCACCTACACTGAGTGTTTTATCTAGGTAGTAATCACCTTTTACTCGGTATTCGTCTAAATCACCGAAAGCACCATATGCTTCTAAGTTAATGTCATTTCCACCAACTTGGGTGACGTATTTTGCGCGAACGGTTGGGTCTGCACCGTCTTTACCATCTTTTTCGTCATACCCTTTTACACCTAAAGCAAGTAATAAACCTGGTGCAGGTAAGTAACCTACTTCAGCAGCATAAGTTGTAACTTTTTGATCGATAGATGTATTGTCTACTTCTAACTCATTACGACCCAAATTACCGCTTAAGTAAAAGTCACTATTCGGGACAAAATATTCTACACCTACGCCATATTGTGAGTCTTTTATACCGTTATTGTCTGCGTAATTCACTTTTGCACTAACATTACTTGCGCGGTTTACAAACGCTGCTTCAGCAAGAGGTGCATTACGGGTTTGCACTGGGTTGAAATAGTATTTTCCATCTACACCAAAGCTATGTGTTGCATCGAAATCATCCCAATCAGAATAAGTATATGAGCCGCCTACTTCAGCTTGATAAGCATGTGCAGTACCTGTCACTGCCAATGCAGATAAAAGTGCCGATGCAATTGCCAATTTTTTCATGGTTACTT
>NZ_DJLC01000081.1:0-3879 GCF_002434875.1 Acinetobacter sp. UBA6526
ACCATTGTTCATAATTAGAAGTAACTCCACTATAATCTTTTTGAATACTATTCAAACGAACATCCCAGCCAAGATCTGCTAGTTTCTTTTTGCTAATTTTAACTTTCTCAACACCAATTGTTGCCTCATGCTTTAAAGTAATTTCTCCCTTAAGTAAATAATTAAGAAGCGTTGTTTTACCAGTAGTACGCTGCCCTAAAATGACAATAGATTTACCATTAAATAGTTTTTTTAAATTTTTCCCAATTATTGTAAATAAAATAGCTTGATACGCCACTTATAGCTAATCCTGCTACTGCATAAGCAGCCCATATTGGTAAAACCATATTATTTTTCTCCTTTAAAATAAAACCTACGCTACCGCTTCATTAAACGCTTCAACAACGCCAAATATGTTGTCAGCCTCTGCATCATCAAACACTCCATCAATTCCTTCATAGTGGATTTGATTGAAAGGTGGTTCATATAGCTGAGCAGCATCTAAAGTTCCACGCATAGTGAGATGATCAATGATCATTTCAATAAAACGAATCTGTTTATCGTTATAGGTTGTACCTTGCAGATACTTTGAAAAAGCTTCTTGTACTGCCTGACGATCTAGACCGACCAAGGAACGAATAAAAAGAGGCAGTGATCTTTCTGTCCCAAAGCACTCTTCAAACTTATCTCGACTTTCAACTTCTTGGGCTTCAAAAACGAAACGTTCTAGCTCACTTAAGTCAGTCGGTGTCAGTGCTAAACCACGCTTTAACTTTGCGATGGTAATATGATTTTCATTCGCTTTGATGAAACTTTCTACACGCTTACGGTACTGGGCTAGGTTTACGCCACTTGAAACGACTGGTATATCGACTGCTTGCATTTCTCCAATTTCATCGTCTAGCATGGAATACACAATAGTCGATGTGGATTTTTCAATCAGTTTTACCAAGCCACGAATACGTTTACGCATCGCCTCAAGCATTGGCAATGTGATGCCTTTCCAATATTCAACGGTTTGAATATCTTGAATCAGCGCAATCTGTTCAGCAACGACAGGAATATTTTCTTTGCTTTCTAGCTTTGAAGCGATTTCAATCACTTTATTGGCATAACTCTGAATCGCTGTATTGTTCTTTTCCAATACTGCCAGCTCAAGGTTGTAGCAAAGCATATCAAACAATTTAGCTTCTAAAGTTTCAGGCTCAAGTTGGTTTGGTAATTTAGAAATGTGTTCTCGTAATGTACCGATGGCAAGATCATCCAAGTTGTTCCAAGCATCATCATTCTTGAAATGTTCAACATGCTCAAGTTCAGATTTCACAATGAAATTCTCATTGTTCATGGACTTAACTTCAGTCTGTAAACTCTGACGCATATCTTGCTGTACAGCTTTTAGCTCTTCTGTAGCATCGTCCTTCGTATTCAGTAAACTCAGGATATTTAAACGTGCTTTAAACAAGCGTTGTCCGAGTGGCTCTGTGGTCAATACAGGCGCACCATCTGGATTTTCATTGAAGTATTCAAAGTTAGAGCAATAATCGAAAATAAAGAATTCTTTTTTATCTTTTTCAGGGCTAAACAATTCTTTGCAGAGGCGTGTACCACGCCCGATCATCTGCATAAATTTGACTTTAGAGCGAACCGCTTTAAAGAATACTAAGTTGACCACTTCAGGTACATCAATCCCTGTATCGAGCATATCCACTGAAATCGCAATCTGTGGCTCAGCTAAATCTTTCTTGCTAAAGTCATCAATCAGGCTTTGCGGATACTTAGTGGCATGAGTAATGACACGGGCAAACTTACCATCATATTGCGGATAGTTTTCATTGAAGCGATCAGCAATAAACTGGGCATGTTTTTGATTGACGGCAAAGATAATAGTTTTACCCAAACGATCTCCACCTTCAGTTTTAATACCATTTTCCATCAAGTGCTTGAGCATTAAATCAATCGTGCCTGTATTAAACAGCTCTTTATTGATTTTGGATGCTGAGACCTCTTCAGGTGCATCTTGATTGCCCCAATTTAGACTATCCCAATGTTGTTTTTCTTCTTCGGAAAGTTCGTCATATTTCACGCCTTCACGCATGAATTTAAGTGGGACAGAATAAGCTTTGGGTGGCACGAGATAACCATCGGCAATGGCTTGGTCAAGATCATAGTAATCAGTCGGTACACCGCTTTCTAAACCAAACAGTGCGTATGTATCACGGTCAACTTCATCTCGTGGCGTTGCGGTTAAACCAACAAGCAAACTATCGAAGTATTTAAAAATCTCGCCAAACTTTTGGTAAACGCTACGGTGTGCTTCATCAATAATAATCAGGTCAAACATACCTGTGCCAAATTTTCGTGTGCCATCGGCATTCATTTCATCTATTAACCCCATCATGGTTTGATAAGTAGAGAAATACACACGACCAACCTGATTTTTATCTTCAAGCAAGTTGACGAATGAAGCATCTTTTAAATTGGCTTTGAAAGCATTGTGCGCCTGATTGACCAATGATGTGCGGTCTGCAAGGAATAACGCCTTTTGTACCACATTTGCTTTCATTAGCACATCGACCAGTGCAATGGCAGTACGTGTTTTACCTGTGCCTGTTGCCATAATCAGTAAGCCTGCACGTTCTTTACGTTGATAGGCTGCAAGCATGGCTTTGATGGCACGAGTTTGGTAGTAACGCTCGACAATGTCCGCATTGATCGGGAAGCTACTTAAATCAGGGTTGTTCTTACGTCTTTCGATCAGACGCTTGAGTTCTGCTTGCGTATAAAAGCCGTGAACTAAGCGTGGTGGACCACCTTGCACATCGTTCCAAATTCGGGTTTTGTAACCATTGGTATAGAATATGACAGGTCGTTGTCCTGTTTGTTGTTCTAGGCAGTCTGCATAGAGTTTAGCTTGTTGTTGTCCAATATCTGGATCGGTCGATGTGCGTTTTGCTTCAACCACTGCCAAGGGCAAGCCATCTGCATCATATAGCACATAATCCACTGCACCTTTACCCGATGGGCTTAGCATACCAGTAACGGGTACTTCTACTCGTGCTGATGTGCTAATTTCCCAACCTGCTTCTTCAAGCATGAGATCAATTTTAAGTTTTCGGGTTTCATCTTCTTTATAGTCGGTATGGTCTTCGATTTTGCTGTTGGCAATTTTGGCTTGTTCGACTTCAGCACGTTTTTGTGCAAGTTCAGCGTCAATATTGGCTAATAGTTTTTCTCGTTCTTCTAAGTTTGCAGATTGTTCAAATAGTCGTTGTTCTAATTCTCGTAGGGCTTTGTGTTGTTCTGCAAATTGTTTTTCTTTAGCTTCAGTTTCTTTTTGCAGTTGCTCTTTATTGGCAGTAATTTGCTGCGTATTGTCAGTATTTGGAATCAGTTTTGGGTTAAATAAAATCGACTGTGAACGGTCTTTTGAAGGTGAACCATAGTTACGTTCAAACCAGACATACATCAGGAATAAATGGCTGATGTGTTTTACGGTTTCTTCTGTCGTGAGTTGTTTGAACTTTTTCCCATGTACGGCACTGTTGCCGACCATGCGGATATTGTCCATTTTGTCCCAAATATAGGGTGGTATCAGGTCTTTAAATTTGAGGTCGTTGAGTAAGTTATGTAGTGAAGCATCATAAGGCTGAGTCAGTTTTTTGTCGTATTGATACAGCCACAGTACAAGACTTTCAAGCGAGCTTCGAGCAGCAGCAAGAGCAAATTGTGGGGATATATACACAAGCTTTTCAGCTTCTTTGGCAGTCGCTGCCAAGCTTTTAAATTCAGGTTCTAAAAACTGAAAATTGCTCATGTATATATTCCCTCATGTTTTTAATTAAATTTTATAAAGTACCGTTAAATGCTTGGTTTTGACTAGGGTCTGTTGACATTTACTGT
>NZ_DJLC01000126.1:0-22811 GCF_002434875.1 Acinetobacter sp. UBA6526
AGCTGGCGGTAAGCTTGATCCTTTGAAAATTCGTGTTGCGGATTTATCTAAAACTGAACAAGATCCAATGCTCGCGAAGCTGAGAGCACAACTTCGCTCGAAAGGTATTTGTAAAAAACCGAAAGAGAAATTTGGAATTACCTGTGTTTATTCCATTGATAATCCATTTTCAAGTGCAGATGTTTGTCCAAGTGCGGGACTACGTTGCGGCGGGTATGGGTCGGCTGTCGTGGTTACTTCTAGTTTTGCGATGGTCGCCGTAGCAGAAGTCCTTAAAAAGCTTGATACTAAAAAAACGCTTACTTCGGTTTAGTTTCTTCGCCTATAGAAAACTCATAAACATGCTCTCCGAGCATAAGTCGCTCTTGGGTCATGATATCTATTTCAGGCTGCACGTTTTGATAAAACTCAAGATTGATACAACCGCTATTATTAATCGCATATTTAATATAGTAACGATCTGGATTTAGAAATAAGGTCGTTTCTTCAAATGAATGTAGAGAAATAATTTTCTTTTTATCAAAATAAATTAAGGATGGGCAATCGATGATCCCATTCAAATATTTCTTTCTTTGAATGTGAATGGTCACCTGTGATTGGTCTGTTTTTTTAATGAGATAGTCAGGTTGATATATTCGTTTAGATGGAACTTGTTTAAATACTGAAGTGGTTTCTGTATAAGGCGTCGCAATTGTAGAAGTCGTTATTGCTAAAGTAATAAAGCTTAAGATCGTTTTTTTCATATTATTGATTTGCACATAAAGTTAGTTATTTTTCATGCAAAAAAAACGCCAGTGTGGACTGGCGCTATAAACCTATGCTCAATATTTTTTTGGGTTTCTTAAATGGATTGATCTAAACGATAGTAGGTATAGGTGACATTTTTGTCTTTATACACGTCATAACTAGTTTGCATAAAGTCTGAAACCCACTGTGATCCAGTAAATCCTGCGATATGACCGTAACGATGTTTTTGAGTACGATTGATAATATAAATATCACCAACTTGAGGATTATCAAAAGCAGGTTTGATTTTTTGGTAGCCGATTTCTTGTAGCGTTTTACCCCAATCCGCTGCTGCGATTGGATGTTGTGTGATTTTTGCGCCAGCAGCTTGTAAAGCAATACGCACATACTTCGCACATTGAGATGAACTACGATACGATGCTCGATGTACCAGTTTTTTAGAAAACTTATTTACATTGATTGATGGTTGTTTCGGTGAGTCTTGGGCGGTCACAATCATGTGGGTTGGTGTGTGAACCATGCTGTGATCAACTGAGGGTACATCGTAAATCATCTACAATCTCTATCGCATCTTTAAAACCAAATGAGCACCATATTTATGGCGAAACAGATGGTAAGCGATAAATCTGAAAAAATCTTAAAGTTAATGTAATAATATAACGATATGCGGTTTGCACCGTTATAGAACACCTAGAATCAGATGAATAATATTCTAATAATTAGGAGGTTAAGTGCCAGCAACACAGCATTTAAAGATTTGTAAAATCATATTTCACGCTGTGATGAGGTTGGCACTTTAGATTTGATGGGGATTTAATCAGTTTGATGCTCTCGAAGATAGTCTTCTGTACGTTGCATTGCCGCCTGAATATTACTCATTGCAGTTTCGATGTCCTGAATGGTTTTGGCATTTCCACCACTTAATGCCTGACGCCATTTACGTGCGCCTGGCAAGTTTTGAAATAAGCCTAGAATATGGCGTGTGATAATTGAAAGTGGTGCGCCTTCGGCCACACGTTGATGAATATACGGCATCATTTGTTGCATGATTTCAAAACGATTCGGTGCTTCCAAATTCCAAAGTTGACCTAACTCAGCCAATAAATATGGATTGTGATAGGCTTCACGTCCAATCATAACGCCATCAACATGTTGTAAATGCTGTTGAGTTTCGTCAAAGCTTTTGATCCCCCCATTGATTTCGATGATCAAATTCGGACGCTCTTGTTTGAGTCGGTATACGTCTTCATAACGTAGCGGGGGAACTTCTCTGTTTTCTTTTGGAGATAATCCCTGCAAGATCGCAATACGGGCATGTACGATGAAATGAGTACAACCTGTTGCTGCAACAGTATCTACGAAATGCAACATTTCTTCATAAGACTGCATGTCATCGATACCGATACGATGTTTAACCGTTACTGGAATTGAAACTGCTTTTTGCATGTTGTAAATACAGTCCGCCACCAAATTGGGTTCAGCCATTAAACAAGCACCGATCTTGTTATTCTGAACACGGTCACTTGGGCAACCTACATTTAAATTGACTTCATCATAGCCCCAGTCTTGCGCCATTTTGGTACAAGTTGCTAACTCTTGTGGGTTAGAACCACCAAGCTGTAACACAATTGGATGTTCTTGTTTATTGAAATCTAAATGACGATTTGCACCACCATAGATGATTGCACCTGTGGTCACCATTTCGGTATATAGCACGATATTTGGATTAAATAGGCGTGCAAAAAAACGGTAATCTTTGGTTGTCCAATCCATCATTGGCGCTACACTGATTCTTGGATTACTAATGTTTTTAAGGTTTTTGTTAATAGTCATTTAAAATCATACCTTTAAAGCTAGTATTTGAATCTGTGTAAATGCGTAGTAACACCTGTGAATGTAGGTTTTGCTGTTTGCATTTACACCAAATTTTACACCATAATGGGAAAAATAGTTCATGGTGTAAATTATGGGGTCTGTTACAGTTAGAAAAGGTGCAGATGGTAGTGTTAGTTACCGTGCTGCTATCCGTATCAACCGAAAGGGATATCCTGTCTATTCTGAAAGCAAAACGTTCCATTCAAAGAAAATGGCGGAAAATTGGCTTAAGAAAAGAGAAGTTGAGATTCAAGAAAATCCAGACATTTTGCTAGGCAAAGAAAAACTTATAGACCTAACCTTGGCAGACGCCATTGATAAATATTTGGAAGAAGTTGGGAGCGAGTACGGAAGGACGAAACGCTATTCTCTACTCTTAATTAAGAAATTTCCGATAGCGCGCAATATTATCACAAAAATAAAATCAGTACATTTGGCAGATCATGTCGCATTAAGAAAAGCTGGGATTCCTCTCTTGAAGTTAGACCCAATTTCAACAAGTACACAGCAACATGAGCTGCTTCATATCCGTGGTGTCTTGGCTCATGCCTCTGTGATGTGGGATATAGATATTGATTTAAATAGTTTTGATAAAGCTACCGCACAACTGAGAAAAACACGCCAAATATCTTCTAGTAAGAAGAGAGATAGGTTGCCAACAAATGAGGAATTAATAGCTTTAACAAAGTATTTTGTCGAGCGCTGGAAACTTAATAAACATGGGACTAAATACCCGATGCATTTAGTTATCTGGTTTGCTATTTTTTCCTGTAGACGTGAAGCAGAATTAACCCGTTTAAGTTTAGATGATTATGATCAGTATCATTCATCATGGAAAGTGCATGATCTAAAAAATCCAAATGGCTCTAAAGGTAATCATAAATCATTTGATGTCCTTGATCCTTGTAAGGAAATGATTAAAAGATTAAAGCAGTCAGAAGTTCGTGAACGGATGTTGAGGCTTGGGCATGATGAAAACTTACTGCTGCCATTGAATCCTAAAAGCTTAGGTAAAGAGTTCAGAGAAGCTTGTAAAATGTTGGGTATCGATGATCTACGCTTTCACGATTTAAGACATGAAGGGTGTACTAGACTTGCAGAGCAAAGCTTTACCATTCCTGAAATTCAAAAAGTAAGCTTGCATGATTCTTGGAGTAGTTTGCAGCGTTATGTCTCTGTCAAAGCTAGACGAAACGTTATTCAACTGGAAGAGGTGCTACGCCTCATTGATGAAACGTAGCAAAATCTTTAGAGGCTTGTGAATATTGTTTATCTAAAAAACTAGCAAAGTCATTTAAGTGCACTAAAAATGGTGCACGTTTACTTTTATCCAATTTAAACACTGAGAAAGGAAACTCACAATTGTTTGCTTTTCTTAGCGCTTCAGCTTTACTTAGATGAGGATAATAGTCCGTGACTATTGTCATCAAATCAACAATTGTTGATCTGTATTTCATAAATAAGTAATCAAACGTTTCTAATTTAATTGCTACTCCCATCTAAATTAGCCCTCTGTTTTTAATGTGTTAAAATTTCCAGTGTAGTTTTTCCACTTAAAACAGATACCGTTTGCTTTATAGCTGAAAAACTCCAAATGAGCATGCAGTAGATCCAACTTTTTCTTCCAAGCTTTCAATGCAATGCCATTACCCATGTAAATAGTTGATGATGCGATGCTCGGTTCGCCAATAGAGCTATAATTCGCAATTCTATTTTGAGTCGTGTTAATCCAAAGCTTCTTTAATTCTGGTTCGCACTCTACTTCCGCTTCAGTGCCTAGCATATAAATTAGTGCTTGGCCAATTAAATTCCCATGAATACTTTTTACAATTCGCCATTGTATGTCACACAGTTTCTGATTAAAGACTTGTGCTGCATGAATATTTTGAAAATATTCTTTCATGAGCTTAACGGTGTCTTTTTCATACGAGATCGCTGATTCTTGGTTGAGTAGCCCAGAATCTAGAAATAATGGTAATTCAACAAGAAAGCAGTTCAATTCTTGCTGTTTGCTTAATAGTCGGCTGCAATACTTCTTCTGTAAGTTAGCTTGCTCTTTGATTAAAGTTTTTCTTTTAGATAACTTTAATGCACATTTTTTTTGTGTGAGAGCAAACTTAAAACGATGAACTGTATTAACGAAGTATTCCTTACTTAGAAACGAGTAATTTCTATTCAGAAGTTGTTGATGCATAGGATTTGATAATTCTTCAAAAATTACTTGCATATAAGGATTGAAATCTAGCCAAGCATCGAAACTACAATATAGTTGGGCAAGAGTAGGTAACATTTCAAAAAATGCTCCGCATTCTTGACTGAATTTTGTTTCCTTCTTATCGGCAAAAACCTTAAAAGTATCTTTTTCTATACGAACTAGAGATTTTTGAATGCTGGTCATAACTTCAATTTGATATTGAGTAATTGGACTGCAAACAAGACTCTGGCAAGTTTGAAGTTGGTTTGTTGAAAGATCATAATGTGGAAAGAAAGATTGATTCATTACGTATTCCTCAAAGTATTTTGCTTAAGTTAGATTTTTGCTGGGCGGCCAACTTTTTTACGATTATTTAGCGTGAGGCCAGTACCAAAAGTATTTTTGTGCAAAATACTTTTGTGCATAATGAACTGATCTTTCTTGCAGAAATATCTAATGACAATATTCAGTAATCGATCACTTTTAATATGATCATTCTGTTCTAACCGGCCAACAACAATATCCCTGTAATGCTTTAATTGCTTTGTGGAATGGCAATTAAAATAACAATTTTTACCATTAACAGTCTTATCCCACATTTCACCGATCATTTGGGCAAGTTTGATATCATGGCAGTGCTTTCTACCACATAAAAAAATGATCAAATGGTAGTGGAATGATTTATTAAATCCATATTCAAGCTTCCAGATATATCCTTTGAAAACTAACGAGCTGCTTCGCCTTAACTTCTGCGAAAAGCTACTAAAGTAACTTTTCACTTCTTGAACACTGATATTTTTTAGTTCAGTTGGGAAGCAAATGTCTAATCGGATAACAAGCAATCGCCCCGATTCCTTTCTTAATTGTGAAAGATATCGTTCTGCACTTTTGAAATGTTCAGTAGAGCGGCGAACTCGTTTTCGAATTGCTTCCTTAAAAATTGCTCCATGAATTTCGTCATACACCCCTAACTGTATTTGATTAAGGATGTTAAACACTGTGACATCTTTGAAGCTTAAATCTTCTTGCAAGATTTTGATCGTTGCATTAGGGCAGTTCCAAAATGTGAGCAATTCATCACGATAAGACCAAAACTTAGTCACCACCCTCATTACGCTAGTGAAATGCTCACTTTTGAATTCACCTTCACTAATATCTTCAAGCATGAAAAGTTGTTTGTAATAGCTAAGTAGAACGGGGTCTTCTATCAGCAAGTTTCTTCGTGAAGTACTTGAGCTTTGATCGTAGTACAAAATACACACATCGTTGCTGTCAGTTCTTTCTGTGATCCAACAACAAAGGATGTGTTTATAGATAAATGGATTTTCTGGTAAGCGTTGAAGATAGCCTTTTCCGTGACTATGACCGAAAAGGCTATCTTGTAGTTTCAATGTATGCTGTTTATCCAATACATTTGCTGAATCACCATGATTTGCTTCAAAGATATCTAGATCTTCATCTAAAGATACAGTATTAGGTCTTGTTTCGAGCTTGGTTGGTTTTTTAGCCAGTGGGCTAAATGGTCGTCTTAATACATTCATGCATTAACTCCATGCTTACCAAGTATGTACTTGGTATACAACTGATATTTAATTAGTATTGGTTGTAATGTTATGATTAATAGATAATTTATTAATCATATAAGTACCACAAGCTTGTGAGGCTGAATTCACCTTATTCCCTGCACTTGTAAATGTAGACAAGCTCGTGAAGTCAGGCAGGTTTGGTTTCTTCCGAAGTGAAATGAACTTGACGAAAGCTCGGCTTATCATGCTTAGCGGCTGTGCTAAATTTTTAACTTGAAGCATTGAGTGTTTCCTAACAACTAAGTGGTTACTTTGTATAGTTAGTCTGTAGTTATCGGATTGGTAAGTGTATACACCCTGATTTTATTTTTTTAACTGTTGATTTATATAGGATTAAAATTGGCCACAAAAAAGACTTACACACACGCGGTTTTTTCTATTGCTGATCCGTTGGTTAAAAATCTTATCGAGCAGGCAATTTATGCTTGTAAATTTAGGTTGAAATTTCCAGGCTTCTACAGGTTTATGGTCAATAAACGTAGCAATATTAAAGAACAATTACGTACAGAGTTGATAAAAGCGTATACGTTATATGATCCTGAACTTTCTGCGGAAAAGCTGGACGAGAATATTGAAGTTATTTTGGAAGAAAGAAGATTCTTGGATAATGCAATTGGTTTTGTTCAGACTGGAAAAGTTTTATTGCCTGATTTTTTCCTTGTCTCAAATGGCATTATGTCTGTTGATAAAATAAATCTGGTATTTTCCCATATTTCTGAAAACTTTTGGAATGAAATAGTTGAAGAGCTTTACTCTGACGAGGGAGACTCAGGGAAAGAAAAAGTTTTGTCATATTTAAATCAAAACAAATTTTACCTTCCGAACCTTTTTCCAAGGTTGGATATAGAAGATCTTTTCATCAGTTTTCTACCAATTCATTTGTCTTACAAGAAATTTAAAAGCAGTAACGATCCAAAGGGTCACTCGAAATTGCCAACAACTAACGAATGTTATGAAATCCTTAAGCCTCTATTTCGTCACCCATCGCCACTTTATTTTAACTCGGTATCTTGTATGGATTACAACACTGAAGTTAATGAAAAGCTGACATTGACTCATTTTGCACTGCAAATTGGCTTGGATGAACCACTTGAAAATTTGCCGTATTTGCTTCGAGACTTCTTGATCAGTTACCAGTCGAGACGTTTAGACTTTATGAAAATGGGAAATAGCAATAAATATAATCAGGCACAAATTGACGAAATTAATAATTTGAGTGCTATAGGAAATGAAGTTTTATCGGTCTTGGATAAATTTTCTAATCAAAGAATTGGCAACAGAAAAGACATCCACTCTTTAGGATATGATGCTGTTCTCAATTCAATACTTGCACTTACTTTTATCCATTTCCATTGTGAGCGAATTTTTAATAGTTCAAATTTAGCTGCTATTGATCTTGGGAAGATTGATCAGTTGATAATGAGCAATTCAACTTTAGCATTGAAAGATAACCAGCAACTTGATGAATTGCTTAATCCTTCTACGACAGCATTTAAAACAAATTATGGGCTTTTCACTGAAAACTTAGTACAAATATTGAAAAGTTCAGATCAACTTCATGTGTCTGTTTGTCCACCTAACAGAGGTAAGAAAAAGATTCAAAGCATTCAAATTATGCTTCAGGAGAAAGCTTCAAATGAAACCAATAGCTCTAAAAAAGAGAAACTTGAACCCTTTAATTTGAATGTTAATAGCTTAAAAAAAGCGGTAAGCGAATTCTTGAAAAAAAGAATTCCAGACGTTGATATTTTCATACGGTTCTAGGTCTTGGTGGAATCTTTTCAACTGATTTTGCAATGGAAAATAGCGTATTTTCTAGCATTCTTTGATGTGTAATAAAAAACAGTATTACACATCTTATGTACCTGTTTATTGAATACGATAAGCATAGGTTCCATCAGCGGTACTGACACTGACTTCACGAATATTCTCAGCCTTACAACGTGGGTAGGCGAGTGCCACTGAGCCATAGTGCATATTGCGGTAATCGTACATTCGAGTCACCGCACAATGGCCTCGATTCACTTGAATCCCTGTAATGGTGGTAGGCAAGTCATTGAGTGAGATAATGTCGATTTTATCAATATAGCCCGTCATTGTGCCTTGAGACTCAGCGCGATAAACCCGTATATCAAACTCTTCTTGTACAGGTCTATTCTCAGCAATTTCTTCGTTTAAGCTATCTTGATATTCTGCTTCAGACTGATCAGTTTCAGGTACGCTGACTTCAAGCTCACTTATATCTGTTTCCAAGATATTCCGAGTTTCAGGATCAAGCTTGTTGAGTTCTTCTTGGCTCAGTTCTTTGTGTTCTGCTTGTTGAGATGGACTACAGGCACTCAGTAAGCTGATACCAATCATACATAGCAAAAACGTTCTTATCTGACTGTTCATTATATTTCCCCCTGATCATTGGACTGTTTACGCACCATGTTCTCGTTGATGTTTTGCGCTGATCAATACACTTACTGAGGCGTATGAACAGTCCAAATGTGATTTATTTTGATGTGGCTGTACGTTGAGGCTGATGATCCAAATAGAGCAGAACAGCTAGGCCTTGTGCATAAATACGCTCATCTGCCTTGGAGTGACTTCCGCCATTAAAAAATGCAGCATCACCTGCTTCAGCCAGTGCAATCGCACGATCCGAATTCAAGCTAAAACCTTTCCATAAACCATAACCATCCCCAGCTTTGGCATAAGACTTCACATTGATGCCATCGAGCTTGAAATTGTTCGGAATGGATTGCCATTGCTTCGCCAAGGCATAAAAGGCATTACATTGTGGATTGCCTTTACAACGCTGTAGCTTTGGCGCTGATTGTGGATGGTGATAAATCGTGTTGAGCTGCCCGATATCGGCATGGGTTAAGCTGATGACACTGAACCCAAGGATCAATGCCATGCTGTTTAAAAAAGTGTTGCGATATTTGTTCATAAAAATAAAACCCTGATTATTGTTGTTAAGTTGGTTGTTGCTTTAATACAGTTAGTTAAACATCGAGATCGGCCAAACTATGGCTTTACCCAAGTTAAAGGCATAGCTTCGATCTGCGGTGGTACTACAGCCTTTTAAATAAGCCGAGAACAGCAAGGCAATCACGATATAAATCCCGATCAGATAATGTTTGATTTGCATACTGAACTCCTAACGTGACTGACAAGCTTGAGCTGCACGAAGCATTTGCTCAGTGAAGTCATGGGGAAGATCAAGTTGACTGACATGCTGTTGTCCAAGCTTGTCCATCACTTCAGCGGAATAATGTGATTCCAACTTGTCATAGACACAGGAACAGGTAGAACGATCCGTACCACCCGATTGGCAACCCTCATTAAAGTCACGTTTGGATTTACTTTCACATGCGGTCACTGAAATTGCAGCGACAACTGCACAGGCCACAATGGGCAAACGATAAAAAATAGACATGATAATTCTCGTCATCAAGCGAAAGATCGATGCCTGATTTACATTGCAAACAATAAGAGCTGCACCAGACTAGGGTGGAGGCGGTTTATTCCAGCCTGCCAAAGTCAATAATGCATAGAACAAGATCATCAACAGCACAAAGCCAATAAAGGCAGGGCCGAGCCAGATCACTAAAGCAATGATTAAAATCAGACGTGCAATAAACTTCATTGTCGAAGTAAGGTGAAACCTGACTTAGACCGACGAGAACCAATTGGAATACAGCAAAACGCTAAAAAGAAAGAAACAGTCATGATTGACTCCTTAGGTATTTAAGAAGTTCTACCAATTACTGCTAAATAATGGTGGCAGAACGAAAAGGGGTTAGCAGACTGAACCTAAGAATCAGCACACCCGAAGGTGTCCCCCTCCCGTTCTACCGCAGAGGGAGCACGAGGGTTCACACCAAAAGAATGAATCTTTTAGTGCACTTAGGATACGGTCTGCTAAAACCGACTGACCATGAGGGTCAGCAAGGTCATCATAATCATATCTATTTGTGAGGTCAATTCGATTTAGTTGCCTGTACGACATGATCATTTAAAAAATAAACATGAAGCTGATTCCAAATATTTTCAAACACATATTACTGAAATGAACCCAATCACAAGGTCAATCAGCCGAATGAAAGAACTTCGGCATTTGAACATTCATTTAAGTTTTATGGAGTACAGCACATGTCGTATTTAGATATGAATGATGAACAAATGGGCATTTACCCAGAACCTGAAATCAAAGCATTACCGAAAGAAATTCCTTGGGGGCTTGCTAATACCCCCACCACTTTAACGGTACTTGGCTTGTCCCTAGCCAAGTCGATGGGCTTCTCACCGATGCTAGGTGGAATCGCAGGGGCAGTGATCGGTGGTGTGATTATCGTCTTGGTCGATAAGGCTTCATCAACACCGAATACCACAGCAAAATTCTTTAACTAAGGGAGGGCAGACATATGGCACATTTAGTAGAAACAATGGCCTTTACAGGACAAACCCCTTGGCATGGTTTAGGCAATCAACTCACCCCACATCAACCGATAGAAGTGTGGGCACAACAAGCAGGCATGGACTGGCGCATCGAATCTTCAGATGTTAGTTATATGGCGCAAAACCATCGAGGGCAAAACATCATTATGCCCTTTGAAGAACAACGTGTTTTATACCGCTCAGATACCCATGCACCTTTGTCCGTGGTGAGCCAACGCTTCCAAGAAGTGCAACCCAAAGAGATTCTTGAATTCTATCGAGACCTCACCGAACAATCGGGCTTTGAGCTGGAAACCGCAGGAGTACTGAAAGGGGGCAAGAAGTTCTGGGCTTTGGCGAAGACAGGACAAAGCAAAGCATTAAAAGGTAATGATGTGAGTAACGGCTATATTCTATTAGCTACGGCTTGTGACGGCACCCTTGCCACAACAGCACAATTCACCTCTATTCGCGTGGTGTGTAACAACACCTTAGCGATTGCACTGAAAGCCCACAACCATATATCCAACAATACTGGAGTGGTCAAAGTGCCTCACAGCACTCGCTTTGATGCAGAGAAGGTCAAACACCAACTCGGTATTTCAGTTCGTGCATGGGACGAACACATGTACCAAATGAAACAGCTCAGCGAACGTAAAGTGACTCAGCAAGAAGCTGCTGCTTTCTTTGATCGCGTCTTTAACGAAAGCAACTACTATGCTGATCCAAGCATTATTCACTTCAACCGCAATAACCCGAGCAATAAAACTGAACCGAATGGCCGTGCCATGTCAAAAGTGATGACCATGTTCAACGGACATGGCCGTGGGGCAGAACTCAGTTCAGCCAAAGATACAGCTTATGGTTTACTGTGCTCAATCACGGAATTTATCGACCATGAACGCCGAGCAATGAGTACCGATCATCGACTCGATTCAGCTTGGTTTGGTGCAGGCGCAGCCATTAAACAACGTGGTCTAGAACAAGCACTCAGAATGGTGGCTTAAAGCAAAGCCGCTATTCAGTTTGATTTAAGTTAGTCCTTTTAATCTACATTCACCGATCAAACCGTACAAGCACAAGCATACCCCCTTAGCCACATTCTCCAGATGTGGCTTTTTTTATGCCCGAAATTCAGCTTTTACGATTTTATCGATACAGGAACATAGCAATGAACACTCATCACCATATTCAAAACAACTTAAACCAGTCACCTTTACAACCCTATCCTCAACCGCTCAATCCGACCACACACCAGTCAAAAACTCAGATTGAAGTTGGCACACGAATGAAGCGCGATAGACCGAATAAACAACCACGAAAAACCAAAGCACCCGCAGCCAAACGCTTCGCCAACACTAAACAACTGAACTATCAACAATGGCTTGAAATCCGTAAACAGGGTATCGGTAGTAGTGATGCCGCTACTGCGTGTGGACTCAATCCCTATATGTCGATGCTAGAGCTGTGGATGATCAAAACAGGTCGAATGCAGCAGAACATCGAAGATGAAAGTGCAGGCTATGCACCACTTTACTGGGGCAAACAACTTGAACCATTGGTGGCGGAATACTACAGCATGCACACCAACCACAAAGTCCGTCGCGTCAATGCCGTGTTGCAACACCCTGACGAGGATAAGCAGTTTATGTTGGCGAATTTGGACTATGCCGTAGTAAGTAATGAAGAGGTTCAAATATTGGAATGTAAAACAGTCGGGGAATATGGCTCAAAACTATGGCGAGATGGTGTGCCGCTTTATGTATTGTGTCAGGTACAACATCAATTGGCGGTAACAGGTAAACAAGCTGCACATATCTGCGCCTTGATCTGTGGACATGAAACTAAAATCTTTAAAGTGACACGAAGCGAAACGGTGATTCAACACATCATCAATGCGGAACGTTACTTCTGGGAATGTGTCGAAAAAGATGTACCGCCAGATGTGGATGCTTCGGAATCAGCAGCCAAAGCCTTACAGCTTTTATACCCAACCCATATACCACTGAGCACGACGGATTTATCTGAAGATGCACAAGCCAATCAATACTTTGAGCAATTGCTGCAACAACGCCATTTAATTGAGCAACATCAAACGAGCTTTGATCAGCTTAAACATCAAATCCAAGCCAAGATGCAAGATGCTGAACGAGCTACTTTTAAAGCAGGTTCAGTCACATGGAAGAAAGCCAAAGACTCAATCAGCTTAGACAGCAAAGCCGTACTGCAACATTACCCTGAGTTTTTACAGCAATTTCCACACAACAAGCAGGGGACACGGCGGTTTCAGATTTACGTGGATGATGATCAATCCAAATCATTAGCCTAAGCAACTCACCCACCAAAACATTAGCATCGCAACTTATCTCACGCAATTCCCAATCCATCAAAAAAGCGCAAAACAGCCCCCGTTCTCCCTAGATACGTTGAGCACGTACCTAGGGAGAACAAATGGACTGCTTTGCCAGTTTTTTTATGCATTTCAAAAAGATTGTTTCTTTCACATATCAAAGGGGCAGTCGTCAAAAATTACATAGAGGACAACACCATGATTAAAGGTTTAGCAATCACACCACCCGTTTTAGGTCGTATCAGTATCGGTAAGATCGTTGAAAAGAACGGCAAACGCGTCCCTGAAAAGGATGACCAATTTACCATTACCTCTCAAATCCAAAACAAAGACGGATGGATCAAACATCCACTGGATGAACAACTACGTGCCAAAGCACCCAATCAAAAACTCAGAACCATTCCAGTCCGTATGATCTTTAATGATCCTGAACTCAGCTTACGCGCTGAGTACAGCTTATTTGACCGACAAACTGGACGCTTAATCTGCTCGGGTAATGGAGAAACCTGTCAGCGACTTGGACAAAATGGCATTGAACAACATCCATGCCCATCCCCTGATTTATGTCCATTGGCACAGGGTGGACTGTGCAAACCCTACGGACGACTCTATGTGAATCTGGATGAATCGGATGAGTTTGGCACCTTCATCTTTAGAACCACAGGTTTTAATAGCATTCGTACCTTGGCAGCAAGGCTTAGTTATTACCATGCGGCTTCAGGTGATTTGCTTTCATGTTTGCCATTGCAATTGACCTTGAGGGGTAAGAGCACGACACAAAGTTACCGCACCCCGATCTACTACGTGGACTTAACTTTACGTGATGGTATTAATCTGCAAGAAGCTATTACGTCAGCCAAACAGATCGATGAACAAAGCAAAGTAGCAGGGTTTTATCAGGAGGCTTTAGATCATGTGGCACGTCAGGGTTACAGCAATGCTAGCTTTGAAGTGGATGGCGAAGAGGGTTTAGATGTTGTTGAGGAGTTCTACACAGATGAATCAAACCAGCAAGCCCAAGATGCAGCGAATCAAGTTGGCTGTGTTCAGGATATTCAGAAAGGGTTGCAGCAGTCGGTGCAGGCTTTGAATTGAATTTAAAAAGAGTATTCGTACTCTTTTTTACAAATTTGGGGTAGGAGATTTGAAATTGATTCATGTGTAAATGTAAAGTTAAATTAGATTTACTTTAATAAAGCTTTTTAGTATTTTGTTAGCAAATCAGTAGTATCTCTATCGCCATGCGTTCAAGTAGGTTGTCTAAGCTTATACTCGCATTTATCCTGTTTTTGTTTATGATAACAATTACGGGAGTTCATGCGTGGGCACCTGTTTTACTTGAAAATATTGAACACCAACATGAATTAAGTATTGTTGTGGAAGATGATGCATCTAGTCATTGGTCTTTGCTGCACTCAAATGATTCTACAAGAAGTACTGTTGATCATGAGGCAGAAGTACATAGTTGGAAAAGTTTTGATGAGCCTATCTATCATCATTCTGTTAAACCAATTTTTTCTAATAATGATTTAAGTATAGATCCAATCTTTATTCTTAGTTTCTTACTTCCACTCGTTTTATTCTTTATTCATTTTTTTGAAAAGCCCGTTTATCGAGCCTTTGTAAAGCGGCGTCCCCCTTTAGTATTTAGTAATTCTTATACCTACTCTAAAGACCTAATCGTCCTACGTAATTGATCTTTCTATACAAAAAATAATTTTAATTTTTTTGTATAGGTAGAGTCATGTCTAAAAAATATCAGATATTTCTGACTTGTGGTTTTGTAGTAACAGCAGCAAATGTATTCGCAGAAACGAATTATGCTGAACTACAAAAGCAGGTCATTGCAAGTGATGCTGTACTGAATAGCTTACAGCAGTCCGAACAAGCTTATGAAATCAACCAAAAGTTTGCTGGCAGATTAAATAATCCAACTTTCAATGTGGAGTTGGATAATCTCGGTAATTCCAAATTGAAGGATTTGGATGGTTCAACAACCTTGTTGGGACTGTCACAAGAGCTTCCTCTTAGTAATAAACTCTCCTTGAGAAAGCAAATTGCACGTTTCCAAGGTGATCGTAATCAGTTCGAAATAGCAAAGCGACAGGCTGAACTCAAAGCAGATTTAAGAATCTGTATGGCGAACTGGTATGTGGCAACTCAACGTGCTGAGGTTTATTCAACAGAAAGCAAGTTGAATGCAAGACAAGCCAATGTTCTTTCGGAAAGACTCAAGCTTGGGCGAGTAGTTCCTTCGGATGCTCAACTCAGTGCAGCACTTTCATCTGAATCAAAATTACGTTATCAAAATGAAGTGAAAAAGGGGCAGTTTCAGAAAAATCTGTGCTCTAAGTTCACATCAAATCTACCAAGTAACGCTTTAGAAGTTCCTCTAAGTTTTAATTTCACAGACAAAATCAGTTTGGCTGAGCAAGAAGCGATTCTGAGTTCAAAATTGAAAAAGACACAATTTGAACTCGCTCGTAAAGAGGCAATACCTGATATCACTTTGGGTGTTGGGGTCAAAAACTATCAAGAAACCAATGACAAGGTCTTCCAAGTTTCAACCTCAATACCACTCAATATCTTCAACCGAAATAAAGGCAATATTGCGATTGCCCAAGCGGAACAGATGAAAGCTGAAACGCAGTCTGTATGGGTTAGTCGTAATTCTAAAATTGAACTGGAAAACAAGTCCATTGAGGTTTCTAACTTAATTGATGTGATCCATCAATATGATCAAACCGTTTTGCCCGCAACCAATGAGAGTCTTCGCATTGCAGAAATGGGTTATCAAGCAGGGAAAAATTCTTTACTTGAATTCAATAGCATTAAGCAAATTTGGTTAGACAAACATCTTGCTCGATTCGATTTGTGGTTGGCTTTGCAGACTGAAATTGCAGAAGTCGAGCGCAACTACATTACTCATTTAGACCAAGAATAAGGGCAAGAATATGAATAAACCAACCAATACTTTAATTGCGACAGGCATTATTGCCTTGCTTGTCGTGTTATGCGCTGTGGCATGGTACAAGACAGGTCAAAAAACTCAGTCTTCTTCAGCACATGGGGAAGCAACAGCAGCAAAAGTTGCAGTAGCAGGTGATGAGAAAGGACCTCATGGTGGACGTTTATATCGTGATGGGGATTTCTCAGCAGAAGTGAAAATCTTTGAGCAGGGCGTAGAGCCACATCTCCGTGTTTATGGGTATTTCAAAGATAAACCGCTTAAACCTGAAGCGTTAACGGCAAATGTTTACATCAAACGTTTGGATGCTGAGCAAAATATTCAATTTAAACCAGAGAGTGACTACTTGATCGGTAATGAAATTGTCTATGAACCACATTCATTTTTGATGATTGTCAATGTTGATTATCAAGGTAAAAAATATACGTGGAAATGGGACACAAAAGAAGGTCGTGTCACCATGTTAGACAGTAGTATCAAGAGCAGCGGCTTAGAGCTTTTAAAAGTTGAATCCATGATGTTTGAAAATGCTTTAGAGTTAAAGGGAGAATTGAAGTTCCCCGATAATTTTGAAAGTTTTATCACACCGAAAGCTAGCGGAACGCTCATCAAAACATATCGCACGATTGGAGATAAAGTAAGTCAAGGTGATTTGTTAGCTACAGTACAAAGCCAAGATTTGATTCGCTTAAATGCTGAGCGTTCTATTGCAATGGATAATTTGCAATTTGCACGTAAGAAGATGGAGCAAGAACGAACGTTATTTCAAAAACGAGTATCGCCTGAAATTGACTACATTAATGCAAAGCGTGAATTTTCTGCCGCTCAAACTAGTGCAAATGAACTGAATAACTTAATCAGCTCTTATGGAGGTTCAGGCAACGGTACAACTGAGGTTCGGGCTGCGATGTCTGGCACAGTCTTACAAGTGCTGGGGGCTGTTGGATCAAACGTTACACCAGCTACACCATTATTTAAAATTGCCAATACATCTCAATTACTTGCAGTAGTCAACGTTCCTACGGATAAGCTGAATACAATTAACCCGAATGCTAAGGTGACGGTAAAACCCCAAATTCAATCGGGCACAGAAGAAGCACTGGGGACGATCAAATACATCAGTGATGTCATTGATCCAAAAACACGTACTGCTCAAGTCTTTGTTGAAATTGCCAACCAATTTAAATGGCGTTCAGGTCAATTGATCACCGCACATATTTTTGAAAATCAAAGCTTGAAGCCGATGGTGGTTCGTGAAGATGCTTTACAGAACTTCCGTGATTGGGATGTGGTATTCATTCGTGTAGGCAATGACTTTGAAGCACGTCCTTTAGAGTTGGGTGAAAAATATAATGGGTTTGTTGAAGTTAAGTCAGGCTTAAAAGCAGGTCAGGTTTATGCGGCAGGTAATTCTTATTTATTAAAAGCAGAGCTAGGTAAATCTGGCGCTACTCATGATCATTAAGGGGTAGCACCATGTTTGACCAAATTGTTAAGCTTTCGATTAAGAATCGTTGGCTTGTACTGATCATCTTCCTATTCGTAGCTGCATTGGGTGTTTATAACTATTTCAAACTACCTATTGATGCTGTTCCTGATATCACAAATGTACAAGTCCAAATCAACAGTGAAGCACAAGGCTTGTCTCCTATGGAGATGGAGTCACAAGTCACTTACCCGATTGAAACAGCTTTGGCAGGTATTCCTAATCTTGAATATACACGTTCTGTGTCGAGATACGGTTTATCTCAGGTCACGGCGATATTCAAGGAAGGGACGGACATCTATTTTGCCCGTCAAATTGTCAATGAAAAATTGCAAGGCGTGACATCAACACTGCCAAGCGGCATATCGACTTCAATGGGTCCTGTTTCCACAGGACTTGGCGAAATCTTCATGTATACCGTTGAAAATGCCAAGAATAGTCTAAACCCACTTTCACCCACTGAATTAAGAACTTTACAGGATTGGGTCATTAAACCTCAGCTTCGAAATGTAGAGGGTGTGAATGAAATCAATACCATTGGTGGGTATCTAAAGCAATTTGTGGTACAGCCTGATTATGCATATTTACGTAGCATAGGGCTAGATCAAAAGGCGATTTTAGAGGCGATCTCTAAGAACAGCATGAACAGAGGCTCAGGGTACATTGAGAAAAATGGTGAGCAGTATTTAATCCGTTCTGATTCTCAAATTAACTCGATTGAGCAAATCCAGAATATTCCGATTACGACGAGCAATGGCTATATCCTCAGATTGAAAGATGTTGCCAAAATATCGATTGGTCATGAATTACGGACAGGTGCTGCGACCAAAGATGGGCAAGAAATTGTACTGGGTACGGCATTCATGCTTATTGGCGAAAACTCTCGAAATGTTGCTCATGCTGTAGATCAAAAGCTACAACAGGTTCAAAAGTCGCTACCTGAAGGTGTTGAAGCAAAAGCAGTCTATAACCGAACAACTTTGGTTGATGCAACGATTCAAACAGTGAAGAAGAATTTACTTGAAGGCGCAATTCTAGTCATTGTGGTGCTTTTCATATTCTTAGGTCATTTCCGTGCAGCTCTGATTACGGCGATGGTGATTCCGTTATCCATGTTGATGACAATCACAGGCATGGTCAACCAAAAGATCAGTGCTAATTTAATGAGTTTGGGTGCACTCGATTTCGGAATTATTGTTGATGGTGCTGTGGTTATTGTCGAGGCATCTCTCGCTAAATTAGCCATGAAGCAAAAAGAGTTAGGACGTATTCTGACTCAAAAAGAACGCTTTACGACTGTGTTTGAAGCAACAAAGGAATCTCGAAAAGCGATTCTTTATGGTCAATTGATCATTATTTTGGTTTATCTGCCTGTGATGACTTTGACTGGTGTTGAAGGCAAGATGTTTACACCAATGGCTGCAACGGTTGTTATGGCTTTAGTTGGAGCAATGATTCTTTCAATTACCTTTGTCCCTGCAATGGTGGCATTAGTTACCACAGGTGAAATTAAAGAAGAAGAGTCAAAAATTGTTCATTTTATTAAGAAGTTTTATAGCCCGATTTTAGATTGGTCTTTAAATCACAGATATCTACTGATCGCCATTGTCTCAATATTCTTTATATTCAGTGCAAGTCTTGCAACTCGTTTAGGTTCAGAATTTATACCTTCTTTAGATGAGGGGGATGTGGCATTACATGCTTTGCGTATCCCAGGTACTTCATTAACTCAAGCCGTTGAAATGCAATACACGCTTGAAAAAGAAATTGTGAAAATTCCTGAAGTTCAGACCATGTTTGCCAAAGTTGGAACAGCAGAAATCGCCACTGACCCAGTTCCACCCAATGTAGCTGATAACTTTGTCATGTTGAAGCCACGTAGTGAATGGCCAAATCCAAAGAAACCAAAAGCTGAAGTCGTTGCCGATATTGAACGAGTAGCTAAAGGTGTTTATGGAAATAATTACGAGTTCACTCAGCCGATCCAAATGCGCTTTAACGAACTTATTTCAGGTGTCCGTACCGATGTTGCTGTGAAAATATATGGTGATGATCTAGGTCAACTACTCGAATCAGCAAATGCTGCCGCTAAAATTTTAGAGGGAGTGAATGGTACTGCTGACTTGAAAGTTGAACAGATGACGGGTTTACCAATGGTATCTGTCGAGCTGAAAAAAGACATGATTGCCAACTATGGGCTTGATGCTGAGGATGTACAGCAGCAGGTTTCTAGCCTCATCACTGGTGAGACAGCAGGGAAGGTATTTGAAGGTGATCGAAAGTTCGATATTGTTGTTCGAATGGATCAAAACACTGTCACAGATTTAGAAAAACTCTATCAAGTTCCTGTGAATCTGCCTGATGGTTCAAGTGTACTTTTATCAGAATTGATCGAGTTAAAAAATGTTCAAGGACCAAACCAAATTTCTCGTGAGAATGGTAAGCGTCGTATCGTCATCACAGCAAATGTCCGTGGTACAGATATTGGTAGTTACATTGCAGAAGCACAATCTAAGCTGAATGCAGATTTTAAATTACCAGAGGGTTACTGGCTGACTTGGGGCGGTACCTTTGAACAGATGGAGTCTGCATCGAATCGACTCATGGTTGTTGTTCCAATCGCTTTAATTCTGATCTTTGCCATGATCTACATGGCTTTAGGTAATGTTAGAAACAGTGTCTTGGTATTCACAGGCGTACCATTTGCATTAACAGGTGGTGTGATCGCTTTAGCTTTACGTGATATTCCATTCTCAATTTCTGCTGCCGTCGGCTTTATCGCATTGTCAGGTGTGGCTGTGCTGAATGGCTTAGTCCTTGTTTCTGCCATTCAAAGGCTTCGAGTGCAAGGGGAAAGTGTCATTGATGCGGTGAGACATGGTGCAATGGAACGACTTCGCCCTGTGTTGATTACAGCTTTAGTGGCTTCTTTAGGCTTTATTCCAATGGCTTTAAACGTAGGTATTGGTTCTGAAGTTCAACGTCCAATTGCAACTGTCGTTATTGGTGGGATTATTTCATCAACCTTACTGACTTTGATTATTTTGCCGACCTTATATGTGTGGTTTAACCAAGGTCGGTCAAGAAAATCAAACGATGCCGCTGAACAGGTTGTTTAGAGGCATCGTTAATGACAAATATATTGCGAGATAAACAAAGTAAATTTGTGATGATGTGGCTAGTCTGCATGATCAGTCTCGCTTTATGTTTGCACTTTAATGAGCATGTAACTGAAAATGAATTTCAGAGACACGTTTCAATTGATGCAATTCATTCGCACCATCATGAGATCAGCCAACAACATTCACATGGTCATCAGGATAACTACTATGAACATTTTGTTGGCTATGACGTACTTAAATCGATTGCTTTAGCTCATCTCTTAAAGGGGATATCGATTCTAGATTGGTGTAAAGAATATGTTTTTTTGATGATAAGCCGTATTTTTAAACCGCCCAAAGAGTGAATGGATTTTCAATTCATTTTAAATTTTGGAGTTTGATATACATGCAAATTATTGATTCACACATTGTGAAATTAAGTGCTTACATAAAGCGATTACTTGCTTTATTCATTACATTGGCAAGTCCCACACTTTTTGCTCATGGCGTAGCAGAAGGTGATAAGGGCTACATTCAAGAAATTTATGGCGTTCATGTGATTCCATTCATCTATTTGGGTGCGAAGCATATGGTCACTGGATATGACCATTTATTATTTCTTGTTGGCATTATCTTCTTTTTATATCGAATGAAAGATATCGGCTTGTACGTCAGCCTATTTGCACTTGGGCATTCGATTACCATGCTCGTGGGTGTTTATTACAATATCTCGATAAATGCTTACATCATTGATGCAATCATTGGTTTTTCAATTGTTTATAAGGCTCTTGATAACTTGGGGGCTTATCAGCGTTGGTTTGGTTTTCAACCAAACACGAAAGTAGCGACTTTAATTTTTGGTCTGATTCATGGTTTTGGACTCGCAGTAAAAATTCAGGAGTATGAAGTTCCGAGTGATGGACTGTTGGCAAATTTAATCTCATTCAATATTGGGGTTGAATTAGGTCAGTTTATGGCTCTGTGCATCATCTTGTTATTGATGACGTTTTGGAGAAAGACACCGTATTTCTTTAAAACAGCCTATCAAAGCAATGTCTTCCTCATGTTCCTCGGTTTTTTACTTGTTGGCTATCAACTTACTGGCTTCATTACTCAATAAGGATCTAAATTATGTATAACGCTGAAATTCCAAAAGATATCGAATTACCTTCATCAAGAAAGTTAATTAAATCAACAGCAATTGCTGCCGTTAGTGCTGTGGTCGTGTTGATTACCTGTGTCATGCCTGCGGAGTATGCGATTGATCCGACGGGTATAGGTAAAGTGCTTGGCTTAACAAAAATGGGTGAAATAAAACAATCACTCGCTCAAGAATCAGTGAATGGTCTCAATGCTCAACAGGTAGTGAATAGTGTTGAAGAAATGTCAGTAGAAACTCCGACTCAAACGGCAATTGATACTGCTCAGATGACCATGCCTGCGATTAATAAAGAGAGCATTAGTATTGAGTTAAAACCTGGGCAAGCAACAGAGGTAAAACTAACGATGCCACAAAGTGCAAGTGTCAACTTTGATTGGAAAGCTGTAGGAGGTGGTCTTAACTATGATACTCATGGTGATCCCGTAAATGCCCCTAAAGGGTTCTATCATGGCTATGGAAAAGGCAAGAATGAGACAACTCAACAAGGTGTCTTAAAAGCAGCTTTTGATGGTAAACATGGTTGGTTCTGGCGTAACCGTACAGAAAATCCAGTGACTGTAACTCTACTTGTAGAAGGACAGTTTAGTGAAATGAAGAAAGTCTTTTAAGCTTTAATCAATCTCCTTGGAATAGTCTTCCAAGGAGATTTAATCGTTATAGATGTCAGATTCTAAAAAGGAATCCATAAAATGCTAGAAGTACTAAAAAATACCACATATCGGCATTTGTTCTTGGCCCAAGTGATTGCACTCATTGGAACAGGGTTAATCACGATCGCCCTGGCTTTACAGGCATACGATATTGCCAAGGGAGAAGCTGCTCAAGTTCTTGGTATTGCTTTGGCAATTAAGATGATTGCTTATATCGGTGTAGCACCTATAGCATCAGCATTTGCAGAGCGCTTACCAAGAAAA
>NZ_DJLC01000079.1:0-7219 GCF_002434875.1 Acinetobacter sp. UBA6526
ATTAGTGGTTACTTGATCACAACCATCATTATTTCTGAAATGGCTGAAGGAAAATTTAGCATCGTCAATTTTTACGAGCGCCGCGCTCGTAGAATTCTACCAGCTCTGTTCTTTGTTATGGCTGCCTGCCTTCCGTTTGCTTGGCTTTGGCTAACACCAATTGATCTTAAAGATTTTGGGCAGAGTTTGATTGCAGTATCTATATTCATTTCCAACACTCTATTTTGGTGGGAAAGTGGTTATTTCGATACGGCCGCTGAGTTGAAGCCATTAATTCATACTTGGAGCTTGGCCGTTGAAGAGCAGTATTACATATTATTTCCAGTATTTTTAATACTCACTTGGCGACTGGGCATTAAGTGGATTCTAATCGTATTATCAGTCATATTCTTTTTTAGCTTGGGTGTGGCGGCATGGGCTACTCAATATGCGTCTCATCCAAAAATAATATCAGGCGCATTTTATCTTCTACCCACAAGGGGGTGGGAGCTGCTTGTTGGCGTCTTTACCGCTTTTTATCTTAAGTTCAATGCTCACTCAATATCCCATCCCCTAAATCAAGCATTAAGTGTGCTTGGATTAGGAATGATCCTCTACTCAATTCTAGTTTTTGACGAAACAACTCCTTTTCCAAGTTTATATGCTTTGATTCCTACTATCGGAACAGGTTTATTGATTCTGTGCGCAGTTCCAAAGACTCTTATTCATAATTTATTAGGCCTTAAACCTATCGTTGGTGTGGGTTTAATTTCCTATAGTGCCTATTTATGGCACCAACCTTTATTAGCATTTGCCAAACATCGATTCTTTTTTGAAGTTTCAGATGTTTTGCTTATTTTCATATGCCTAATTTCACTGCTGATGGCGTACATTAGTTGGCGATTCATAGAGGCACCATTTAGAAATAAGCAGAACTTTACCCAATATAAAATCTTTGCGCTGTCCGCAACTGGAATAGTGGCATTCTCCGTGTTGGGATTATTCCTCCAATTCGAACCAGTACTAAATAAGGCACCGGGTAAATTACAAAATGTTCAATTCGAATCACTGGGTGAAAAGAAGGTAGTGGTAGGTGAGGTTTGTTTGGATGAGGATGTTATACATCAACAAAATTTTTCTTTTTGTACATTAGGTGACAGGGATTCAGATAAATCTCTTGTTTTTTATGGAGATTCACATCTTCAAGCTCTTCAGTATTCGCTCGATCATAAATTGCGAATGGGCAACATAAAGGGGATTTGGTTGCTCGATGTTTCGGCATGTGAAACAACGGTTTTTACGACAAATAGCAATAACAAAAGTCATCATAAGCTTGAATGCCCTAATAATTACGTTGAAGCACTAGATTATTTCTCTGATGCGGACTACCTTGTACTCATTAATCGTTGGAGCATGAGATACTTTTTCCCTTCAAGTGAGATTAATCAGCCGCACTATACGAGTGAGTCACTTGGTTGTGAAGAGAGGGACCTTCCATATAGGGACTACTTGCCGATGGATACATACGGATTTAAGGATCCGTCTGCCGAAAGCATGGCTAAGGCTCTCGTAAACTTGCTGGAAGTTTCAAATTCCAAACTCACCACAGTTGTGGTTTATCCAGTGCCTGAAGTTGGTTGTAATCCATACAAATATAACCTCCACCATAAAAATAATACTGGCTTCGAGCTAGAGACTCTCTCTTTTCCTGTTGAGGAGTATGATCGAAGGAATGAATTTGTTATAGGCACGCTTGACGAATTCTTCGAGCAAAATACATCCACTGTCATTCCAGTTAGATTGAGATCAGCCCTTTGTAATCGATATGGCATTGAGGCATGTGTGGTGGTAGAGGGTTCGGTTCCTTTCTACTTCGATGATGATCACCTCTCAGACGCTGGGGCGGATATAGTGGTTAAAGAGATTTTGAAGGCTATAGAACGCGGTAATTGAACCAGAAAAAAGGTGTTGTATAGAGGGTTTAATTTTTTATAACCACGATTGTACTTAATTCTTTGATTGGTGTAGAGTTGATCAATTAAATAATATAGGAACTTAAGACATTGAAATTCCCAAACAAAACACACCTTAAATTGGATGAATTTGTAAAAGATTATGCCTATGAAATGCAAAAAGCTTACGATTCAATTGACTTGGAAGAACTGGATAATATTGCCTCTTTGTTAATTAAGTCAATTAAAGACAAGAAGAAGATATATACTTGTGGCAATGGAGGTTCTGCGGCTATTTCAGAGCATTTTGTATGTGATTTTCTGAAAGGATCATCTACCGGCACTGATATTTCTCCAGTAATTTATTCTCTTTCAAGTAATACACCAACACTTACAGCAGTTGCTAACGATATAGACTATGAGAGTGTTTTTTCTTTCCCGTTAGAAAGGTATGGAGAAAAGGGAGACATCCTTATTTGTGTTTCTAGCAGCGGCAATAGTCCCAACATTGTAAAGGCTATTAAAACTGCAAAAACTTTAGGGATGATTACAGTAAGCTTTGTAGGTTTTTCGGGTGGCAAGGCAAGAGATGAGAGTGATTACAGTATACACATACCCAACGAAAATTATGGAGTTGTGGAGGACACCCATCATAGCTTAATGCATATTTTAGCTCAGTACGTGAGAATAAAGTCATTGACTGACGAAGACGATTTAGGAAATGTAGTTTTTTAGGTTCGTCATTTAGTGCAAAAATTGCACTAAGCTTAACTATGCTATTCGTTACTAGAAGATATCATCTACTGTTTTTCACATGAATCCCCAGTAGAAATACTTTGCTATTTAAAACAATCTTTCAGCAAGAAAAGATAGTTGCTATTCAAAAAAAATGGGATAAGGAATCACTCATCAATATCAGGATTTTTGTGAACGATTGTATTTCGGAGATATCACATTTCGGTACGCAAAACCCACTACTAAAAGTAACCCAAGGCTTGGCACATGGTGCCTTGAAGCTGTGCCCCAATTACTCGTTCCTAAAGACCAAAGTGATTCTATTAATAAGTATGATAGGAAAATAAATAAATAAAATCTTCTATTTCCAAAAGCATTGTGTGCAACAAATATAGGTTTGTTAAGATAGGTGCCTACTAAATATTTCAACGCATTCCAGATTAACCAAAATCGCAACATATTTTCTAGTAAAGGAACAACATCAACTATAGATGAAATATTCCAAGGCATTGGCTCAAACAGGTACTGAAACAAAAAGTAAGGTAGAGAAAGAATAAGCCCACCGAGCCCATTACTTATTGCAACCTCAGTTCTATAATTTGCCCGTGCATCGTATGCGTCTGACAGGGTTCCCTCTTGATAGACTTGGACAGCTGTGCTCAAACCATCATCCAGCCGGTCACCATAAGAAGTAAGACTCATGAACAACTCAAACCCGTAAAACAAGCACAAAATCACGATAGGAGTAACCAAAACAACCTTAGTAAATGACACGCCTTTTCTATTTCTTGATGTTAATAGAAACAATGTCCCAGCAATTATAAAAACACCGAACGCGAGAAGTGCACCATGCATTGCGCCCATGCCCACAATGGCCAGAAACAAAAGAAGCCAATGGGCATTCGATCTATGAAAATAAATTTTTAAGGCTGCATAAATAGCTAGATTGATAAAAAGCAGTTGAAATGGTTCTCGCAGGGTAACGCTGGTATACATTAATGAAGTAGGTATCAAAGCATAAATAAGCATAACCCTCGATTGGTACAACATATTAAATGATAAGATCCTCATAATTCGTAGGAGAATAAATGCGGATGCAAGCCATCCTAAAGCAGATAAAGCGCTTCCCAAAAACAGGGAATCAGTTGTAATGAAATAGAAAATACCCAAAAGATAAGGATATATATAGGTTAATACAAACACGTCGGTCACAAAATCTTGGGAAACATCAACAGCCACAAAATGAAATCCAAGGGCATCATCACCGGAGCCATAAGTCGGCCCAACAAAACCATTGTAGAAGGCAAGAACAAGGCGTAAAAAAAAGCCTAGCCACAATATTAGTTTAACTCTATTCATCTGAATCCATATTACCTTGCTAGTAAATCGGCAAAATATTTTTTACTCAATTTTTTCGATAGTACATAACATTTAAGTTTTTTATATTTAGCTTCTTCTCTTTGCATTATACGTTGAATTAAATGGGTATATCTGAACGAACCACCAAAACTAAAGTAAAACACTCCAACCCCATTTACGCAACCCAGGCTACGCCCTTCCAATTGGAAAATATGTTATGTTTGGCGAGGACACGTGAAAAGCCCTTGCCGTCTATTTATTAGGACCGTTTGAGTTCCTCCTTCCACCAAGCAATTGTTTCATCCAGTCCGCTATCAATATCAAAACTGGGCTGCCAACCTAACTCGTCTCTTAAACGACTGATGTCAGCCAGCAATAATGGAGGATCCTCGAGATTGGTGGAACGAGCCCCCAACTTTAATAATTCTGGGCGACCCAACTTTGTAGCAATTCTTTCTACCACATCCTTAAGGGTAATAGCTTCACCTGACGCGATATTAACTGGACCCTGCATGCCTGAATTAAGTAAAGCTACAAAGGCTGAGGCCACATCAGAAACATACATAAAATCTCTCACTTGCTCACCACTGGAACACCGAGCAGTCTCACCTCGTAAGATTGATTGAATAACAGACGATACCAGCCTTGATGGATGTTCCTTTGGACCATAAAGAAAAAATATCCTTCCCCATGCACTGCTTAATCCAAATTGATTAGAGTATATCGACAATATTTCCTGTAAAGCATTTTTACACGTTCCATAAACCGTACTCGGATTGCACGGAGTAACGCTCTCTAAACACAAACCTTGACCCCAATCATATTCAGCACAGGTTCCGGCCATTACTACGCGCTCACCTCCTTGCTCGCCAAACGCCTTTAGCAGCGAAAGGCTTGCATTCACGCATTGAAGATTTTCAGGTGCTGTCCAGAAATGACCAGGTTCTGCATACCATGCAAAGTGCAATAAGTGTGTTGGCCGCACTTCATTTACAATAGTTTCTTGAGAATCGCTATTGAATAAATCACTCAAATACCAATGCACACCATCATCATCGACCCCTATTTTATGCCTTGATCGAGACATGGCATGAACCTCAAATCCTTCATTCACTAGATAATGTAAGCAATACTGACCAATGAATCCTGTTGCACCAGTCACTAAAACGCGCTTAGCAGATTCACTACCCGAAACCGCCTCTAGGTCAACACTATTCATAGCACCTCTAATTCAGGTACTGCGACAACAAATTTAGCTCCCCATTCACGAATATAGGATAATTGCTCAACAACTTCTGAACGCAAGTTCCAGGGGAAAATCACCACATAGTCTGGCTGAGTTTTTCTAATATACTTTTCTCCAACGATGGGTATTCGACTACCAGGCAAGAACTTATCCTGCTTGGCTGGATTAAGGTCCACTACATAACTCAGTAAATCCTGACGAACTCCTGCATAATTCATCAATGTATTGCCTTTGGCTGCAGCGCCATAACCCGCAACAGTTTTACCGGTGAGTTTTGCCTCAAGCAAAAAAGAGAGAAAATCATTTTTAACCCGATCGGCCTTAGCCTGGAACCCGGCATAAAAATCTACACTATTCATTCCAGCACTTTTTTCCTGATCTAGAATTTTTATTACATTATCGCTTGTTTTATGACTCCCGGTATCAATGCGTTGAGCATACACTCGTAAACTGCCGCCGTGCGTGGGTAATATTTCCACATCGAATACACTTAAACCATTGCTCTCAAAAATTTTCTTCACAGCAGTCAACGACAAATAGGAATAGTGTTCATGGTATATGGTATCAAATTGATTTTCAGACACCAGTTGCAGCAAGTGAGGAAACTCAAAGGTTGAAACACCTGTCGGTTTCAATAGAGCAGCAAAGCCACCAACAAAGTCATTTATATCGGGGACATGTGCCAGAACATTGTTAGCAGCTGTTAAATCAGCTTGCTTACCTTGCTCAACCATTTTATTCGCAAGCTCAACGCCGAAAAAATCTTCGATAATCTCGATACCTTTTTTACGAGCGGCATCCGCAGTACTGGTGGTGGGCTCAATACCTAGGCATGGTATTCCCCGTGCTTTGACATATTGAAGGAGATAGCCATCGTTCGCTGCAACTTCTACGATATATGATTGCCCATCCAGATCGAAGCGATCTACCATATTGGTTACATATTGCTCAGAATGCTTTAACCATGAAGATGAGAATGCGCTAAAGTAAGCATAATCAGATGAAAAAAGCTCATCAGCCCCCGCATAATCTTCTGTCTGCACTAACCAGCAATCGGTACACACCAGTACGCGCAATGGAAAATATTTCTCAGTTGCCTGGAGTTCTTGTTGAGTCAGATAGGCGTTCGACGGTGGGGATGTGACTAGATCAATCAATGAGACTGTCAACTCGGATTGGCAATGGCGGCATTTCATAAAGTTATTCCTTTAAAATTAGTATTGGTTACAAAAGGATGATTTTGATCTCGCTTAGACAGGTCTATTACTGGTAAAGGCCAGTCTATAGACAACGCAGGGTCGGTAACATTGAGCGCACCTTCCGAATCAGAATGATAGGCTGAGGTGTGCAAATAGACTAGCTCACAGTCTTCAGTCAGCGCCTGAAATCCATGCGCATATCCTTCTGGAATGAGCAAACTTTTATGGTTCTCGGCAGAAAGAATTTCACCATGCCATTGTAGAAAGGTTGGTGAGGTGCGCCTAATATCTACTGCCACATCTAAAACCTCACCTTTTAAGCAGCTCACAAGCTTTAACTCGGCATGCGGAGGATGTTGAAAATGTAAGCCACGAACTGCACCTTTTTTTCGCGTGAGTGTTTGGTTGATTTGAACTATTGGTTTTTTTATACCTGCTTCAGAGAACGCTTCCATACAGTAGAAGCGCGATAAAAACCCACGATGGTCTTCTGCCTTCTTACGTTGGACTAACATCAGGTCAGACAATGGCGTTTGAATAAAATCAAAGCGTGACATACTTAATTGCCCTGAAATTTAGACAGGTAGTCATTGATTTGCGCCAAAGAAACTGCCCTCATGTCTTCGGCATTCCTCCAGGCTTCATGCCATTCTAATGTTTTTTGTAATGCCGTTTGCAGTCGCCAGACCGGCTGCCAGTTCAGTTGACGACGTGCCTTACTACTATCTAGTTTAAGTAAATTGGCCTCA
>NZ_DJLC01000105.1:0-6618 GCF_002434875.1 Acinetobacter sp. UBA6526
TTCGTCTATTTGTGCAACAAAGCCGCAAAATAATCTAAAACACTATCATTTTTATCCATAGAAAATATTAATGCATCAATGACCTGATACAAACTTTTAGGATAATCAAAAGGATTATTTTTTATTAAATGATTAAGTAGATTAGTCCCTTTTGAAGAGGCATCATATTTTTCACCATACCAAATACTTTTCGGTTTTACATCATCGGTAGCATCATCAATCTGGAATACAGTATTTTTATTCCCTTTTTTTGCAAAAATAACGCCACTTTCAATACCTTCTTGGCATGATTTAAAACCCCATCTCCATCTTAGATTTTCACCTGATTTGTCTAATGGTAAAATAGCTACATATCCCTTTGATTCATATGCTTCAATCAATTTTTTCAAATAATTATCATCAAAAGAACCTTCTTCTTTTAAATAAATCTTTTCATATTCTTCCTGTGCTGGTAAACATAAAATATTTTCGTCTTCATTGAAAAAAAATGGGAAAAACATGTATGGACGATCTTCTCTTAATTTCCCAGAACCCGTTCTTTTTAAAGGAAGCTCTCGAAATGAATTCCCACTATCACCTGATTTTCCATATTTTTTTCTAGCTTCCTCCTCTGTTAGCTTAAAACTAAAAGTTTTTGCATCTTGGATATTTTTTGCGAATGTAAGCATATACTCATGTGCCATCGCTACAAAACCAGAGTCACGTCCTTTAGGATTATGCATAATTGCAAAATTACAAATTAAATTTTTTCTCCCAAAGGAATCGGAAAGCATTGTGTTTAGGTAAGGGGCTTCTTCTTCATCAATTGCGACACTCATTACACCAGAGTTATTTAATAGTTTAATTGAACTTTCTATTCTGCCATCTATTAACGATAACCAACTAGAATGTTTATATCCATTTTTATAAATAATCGCTGAAGCATCTGTATTGTATGGCGGATCAATATAAATACTTTTAATTTGTCCATCATACTTTTTGTTTAAAACATTTAAAGCTTGAAAATTATCGCTATTAATAATCAATCCATCTGTTTGGGCATCTAAATCATCAATTTTTTGTAAAAGCTTCGCTTTAAACTCAATACTGAATAATGACGTATCCACCATCAAAGCTTGGTGCTGTTTTAAATAATCAATCGATCCCCAACCTGCATCTGTGCCTTTAAAACCTAAATCATCCCATTGTTGCCACTGCGCTGTATTTTCTGCAATTTCAGCATACAAGGACTCATCCACTCGGTCTAAAGTAATACAATACTCAGCACTCACGACAAACTTTTTCTTTAGCCACAACTTTTTCTGAAAATCTTCAAGCGAAGACAAGAAACTTATAATTTCTAAACCAATCTGACGCAAACATTTGATAATACTAAGCTGACGTTCAATTTGAATAAATTGATCGGCACTCACCACATCATCTAAGTGCATCACTTCATTTTTAATATAGAAATCAAGTTCATGGCGTAGGAATTTACCTAAGTCTTTATGAATAAAATAATCTGCTGTATTTTTTTGCGTATAGGTACTCAAGTGCTTGTGCAACACTGTACGCTTTGGTTCTTTTTCAGTCGGTGCAGGTTGAGCTAAATCATTTAGCCAGTCAGTAGTTAAAACTTCTGCACTCACAATTTTGTTATACGATTCAATATTTAATGTTTCTTGCTTTGAGCCTTTAGGTAAAGTTGCATATTCAAAAAGAATGGTCAGTTCATTATTTTGAATCGAAAATGGAACAATCGTTTCTTCAAACTCTTCACCTTCTTCATCTATACGAATAAAGGTCTTAGGTTCAGTCACAATAATAAAGCGGCGGTCTTTATCATTATCTTTGCGGTTTTCACGCGCTGTGTCTGCACTCACCAAACGAAATAAAACTGAACGTTCATCATTCAGTTTAAAACGATAGTTGCTAAACATCTCACCAGACTTGGTGTAGTACTGGTCTTTGTTTGCCCAGTGCAACATCACTTCCTCACCAGAGTAAGGAATAGCGTAGGTATCACCCTTATAACGACGTTGGCTAATAAAGTCACCATCATCGTAATAACGACTAAAGAACGTGAGCAAATGACTATACACTTGTGACTGATCTGTCATTTCATGTGCATCAGCTTGAGTTAGAGCAATATATTTTTGACCTAGTGCGCTTTCAATTGCTTCCTGATCAATAAGCTCACCTTGCTCATTAAACGCACGTTTACCAAATTCTGCTTTCAGCTCAGCTTCTAATTCTTTTAAAACATTTTCATCAAGACTTGATTTTGCTTCGCCAAGGTATTGTTCTACTTTGGTTTTTAAACGCTTATCCAAAAACTCAGCAATTTCGGCACTACGTGCATTTAAAATGCGATAAACCCCAAAATCTAAATCAGGACGATTGATCTGAAAGATTTCTTTGAGTTTAGAAACTAGTGCAGAAAACTGAGTACTCATGAATATTTCCTATTTTTCAAAACCTTATGATAAATAGGTTCTGGTGAAGCGAATAAAATTGCATAGGCAAAATTAACCATCAAGGATACTTGAAAATACTCAAAATTTAAAAAAAAAATTGCAGAAAAAAACAACCATTGGCTTTAAACCAATTGCCATCTCACTACAAATAAATTTTCGGCTTTACTTGAGCGATGTAGTCTTTGCTCCAATGCATCAATCATTGCATCACGCTTATCTGCTATCTCATCTTCAACATCAAAAACCTGTTGTCGCATGCGTCGTTTTTCTTTTTCAGCTTTTTGTATTTCTTCCTGTAGTCGTTTTTCAGTTTCAATATCAGGTGCTTTGCGAGATTCTCGTTTAAGACTGGATATTTTCAACTTTATATCTTCAAGCATTTTCTCCACAGCAAGCAAACTATCCTCAGCCCACTGCTCTAACTTATCGCGTTCCTTTCTGAAAAACTCATCATTCAATTCCAAAGCATGATTTAAAGCAACTTGATATTGCTTATCAATATTTGCCTGAAATAGGTCGGGAATCGTGTCTACCACATCAGACAATACTGTTGCATTGACTTGAAGCAAACGCTCACACAAATCTACATCTAAAACCCTACCATCATCAGTCATTGCTGTGATCACAATATGCTCTTCTTCTTGAAAAGAATCCAAACTCAAGACCGTAATAGATAGCCAACCCTTTTGCCCTTTTAACCCTTCTAGTAGCGTTACCTTTTGACCATACTGGCTATAATCAAACTGAATGAATTGTTTTGGTGTTTGTAATCCTTTGGCATTATCTAAAACAAATTCACCAAGCGGATGAGTCAAACGATAGATAAAAGTATTTTCAGGAATTCGCTCACCTTTTCGTATAAGCTGATATTTCCCTGAAGGTGCATTCAAAATTGGAGATTTTGTTAAGTCAAAACTTAAATCTTGGTCGTGAAAGTTAGCAAATTTACCAAGAATATATTTTGTAGATAGCCAAAACAAACGACTAATTTTATCTAGCTGTAGTTCAGCTCGTTCTTTTTGTACTTTTAGCAAGTCATGAATATCTGCATCAAAATGCTCAAGTAACAGCTCTTGCGTCCTTTTCATTTTAACGTTGATTTGCTCTTCTAGCTCATCTCTTAATTGCTTAAAGCTTTGTTCTATTTCTTCTGGACTACGACACTGATCATAAATTTCAGAAATCCGTTTTTCAAAATTTATACCACTTTCAACTGTCCCTAAAATGTCATTCGAGGCACCAAAGACACCATCAAATAATTGAAATTTATCTTTAAGTAACTCTAAAACTCGCTGATCGGCTTCATTCCTTTCATTTAAGAAATTAACGACAACAACATCAAATTCCTGCCCATAACGATGGCAACGACCTATTCGTTGTTCCACACGTTGCGGATTCCATGGTAAATCATAGTTAATGACCAAAGAGCAAAATTGTAAATTCACACCTTCTGCTGCTGCTTCTGTCGCAATGAGTATTTCTGCCTCATTCTTAAAAAAATCGATTAAAGCCGTGCGTCGATCAATTGCTGGTGAGCCTGTAACATGTTGAGTCCCTAAATATTTACCCAACCACTTTTGATAAATACCTGTATTCGTTGCAGATGTATTACTACCATTAAATCCTATTACTTTTCCGTTGTATCCTCGTGCTTCCAAGAATGCGATCAAGTATTCCTGAGTACGCTTTGATTCAGTAAAAATAACAGCCTTTCGTTTCGCCCCCATTTCAAACATGCGAGCAAAGCCTTGCTCAATCGCGGAAAGTAAAGCAAAAGTCTTACTATCATCTTTAATTTTATGAGCCTGCTGTATATAACGTTCAATTTCAGCTATTTCAGATTTAATTAAACTAACATCTATTTGTCCATGACCTGCTTCCTCATCAAAATCATCCAGTAGCTCTTCATCCATATCCTCATCAACAATAAAATTACTGAGCCAATCTTCATCTAAAGTCTGTTGTTCCAACAATTTTTGAAGACGTGCTTGAATTGCCTCTAATGTTGCGATTACAGCAGGAGTTGATGAAGCTAAAAGCTTTCTTAAAACAATTGAAATTAAATGTTTTTGTTGTTGTGGAAATGCATAGCTTACATCTCGCTGCAAATACTCACTGATGGAATCATATAAGTTTTGCTCATCATCAGTAGGTTTAAAAGGAACAGTTAGGGCATGGCGATTGGTATAAGGTACATATTCCAAAACATCTTTCCGTAATGTTCTTTGCATAAATTGCTGGATTCTTTTTTTCAGTGATTGAATATCGCCATCAACCACATATCGACTCCGAAATGCTTTCTCATCACCGAATAAATGTTCATCAATAATTGTGCTGAGTCCGTACAATTCCATTAACGTATTTTGTAATGGCGTTGCTGTAAGTAATAGTTTTTTCTTACCTATTAAAGAACGTTTTAAACTATTTCCAATTTTATTAGTTGAACGATGTGCATTACGTAACTTATGCGCCTCATCAATCACAACTAAATCCCATGGAATTTGTGCTAAAGCATGTTCCATTCGATTTGCAAAAGGATAGGAAATTATAGAGATCTTGCCATTTTTAAATGGATCATACACACCATCTTTACGTGCCATATTCCAAGTTTTCAAATCCAAAACTTGCGTAGGCAAATTAAACTTATCTTGTAGTTCTTGTGCCCATTGCTTTCGTAAAGAGGCTGGACAAATAATCAATAAGTTTCGACGTCGTTCTGCCCAGTACTGACAAAGCACTAAAGCTGCTTCAATTGTTTTTCCTAAGCCGACTTCGTCAGCTAAAATAACACCTTTACTCAAAGGATTATTTAAAGCAAAAAGTGCTGCTTCAATTTGATGAGGATTTACATCGACTTGAGCATCAAACAGTGACTGAGACAAACGATCAATATCTGATGCTGAACGTTTTTTCGTTATTTCCCATGCGAAATATTTTATTTGATGGTTAGTGTAAGACATTATTCTTAGATAAAAATTTTGTTAAAAAATTAACTATAATATAAATACATGAAACCATAGTAGCAAGAAATATGCATTTCAAACAAAAAATAAGGGAGCAAAAGCTCCCACTATTATTCTCGACTTTTCAACTTACCGTCAATCCATTGATGAATCTCCCAAGCTGACCAACCAATTCGCATTTCAGTTAACCGCACGGGTTGAGGAAATGTAGGATCATAATATTTCGAGTCTTTATTAATCATCTCATAGATCTTTGATCGGCTTAGGGCTGTAAACTCAACAACATGCTTGATGTTGATAATTTGGTTCATCTGAAAAGTTTGACCTGTGATCGACGCATTCATGATGTTTTCTCCTAATCATTGATGCGAGCGTGTATTCGCTCAGATGATAGGTCAGTCCAGTAAAATTTTACGCAGTCCAATATTGTCCAAGCTCATCTAGTTCAAAGCCTGCACCGACTGCTGCAACCCTTTCTGGATATCCTGAACATGAGTCAAGTCATTAGTCTGCTGATGCCGCTCTGATTTTGGTTCATCCGAATAAAACTCCTCAACAATATCCAAACCTTCTTCACCTCCCACTTCAAAACTGGCATTACCATAGCCCTGCCGCGCTACTTGATCTAATGCCTCCTGATAAAACCCTGCTGCCTTACTTTGTTCACTGATTTGCTTTGCATTGCTAATCGCTTCCTGCAAATTGACACCATCACGTAAAGTCAGATCCACGTAGTAAATCGGAGTGCGGTAACTTTGCGTGGTGCTTTTACCCCTTAAAGTCAGTTGCAAAGGTAGGCATGAAAGTAAGTCACTCGATGCAGCATGGTAATAACGTAATCGTGCTGCCAGTGTTCGAATACTATTAAAGCCTGTGGTTCTAAAGATGAAAGTGCCAAATTCATCCGATTCATCTAAGTTCACATAGAGTCGTCCATAAGGTTTACAGAGTCCGCCTTGCGCCAATGGACATAAATCAGGGGATGGGCATGGATGTTGTTCAATGCCATTTTGACCAAGTCGCTGACAAGTTTCTCCATTACCTGAGCAGATTAAGCGTCCTGTTTGGCGGTCAAATAGGCTGTACTCAGCGCGTAAGCTGAGTTCAGGATCATTAAAAATCATACGGACGGGAATGGTTCTGAGTTTTTGATTCGATGCTTTAGCTCGTAGTTGTTCATCCAAGGGATGCTTAATCCA
>NZ_DJLC01000018.1:0-10773 GCF_002434875.1 Acinetobacter sp. UBA6526
CTGCTAAACGATGTGCGGGGGTTAGACGTCTCGGGTTTAACTCAAAAACTTTGTTTGCAATAAATAAACTATAGAACCGATATGCAATGCTATAAACACAGACTGCAGCGAGGACGAGCCAAACAGCATTAACATGCTCACCACGACTGATAGCCAATATCCCAAATGAAATTGCCCCGACAATGGCAACCAAACTCCATAGGAGTTTTGAGGGAAGTGTTGACTTTGCTTGTGTTGTCTCCATTCAAAACCTCTCGAATACATAACTTGTGGTTATTGTGATTTCCCTTTCTATATTTTCTGTAGAAGAAATATCTTTGTTAGCTTACCTGTTATAAAAAATGATTTATCTAATACTTTGGCATAAAAAAAGGACGATTCTTCATCATCCCTTCGATAATCGTATACTTTGTGTTTAACGATTATGCACGCTCTAAATAGTCACCAGTACGAGTGTCTACACGAACGCTTTCTTCTTGCTGTACGAATAATGGAACACGTACCACAGCACCTGTTTCAAGTTTCGCAGGCTTACCGCCACCGCCTGAAGTATCACCACGAACACCAGGATCAGTCTCAACGATTTTAAGTACAACGAAGTTTGGCGGGCTTACTGTTAAAGGCACACCATTGAATAACATAATTGTACATTTTTCATTTGAATCGTCTTTTAACCATTTTGCAGCATCGCCCATTGCTGTTTTGTCAGCAGCGATTTGCTCAAAAGATACAGGATCCATGAAGTTCCACATTTCGCCATCGTTGTAGAGGTAATCCATTTCAACTTCTACAATATCAGCTGCTTCTAAAGAGTCACCTGACTTAAATGTTTTTTCTAATACTTTACCAGAACGAAGGTTACGTAATTTCACACGGTTAAACGCTTGACCCTTACCTGGTTTTACATATTCATTTTCCATGATTGAACATGGGTTGCCATCAAGCATAACCTTAAGGCCTGCTTTAAAATCATTTGTAGAATAATAGGCCATGAAAGGCGCACTCCAAACTTAAAACTCAAATCTATTAATGTTAGACTGGGCGCACAGCTTCGGCTAACACTATTTTAACGTATGGCATGATAAACTATTTACATCAAGAGCAAAACTGGCAATCACAACTCAGTGACCTAATTACTGATCCTCTAGAGCTGTTAAATTTACTTGAGCTATCTACCGATCAGCTATTATCAGGTGCAATCCTTGCCTCTGAACAGTTTAAATTACGCGTACCTCGTGCATTCGTCGGAAAAATGAACATCCGCGATCCTCTCGATCCATTACTTCTACAAGTACTCCCCCACCATTTGGAACTTGAAGATTATCCTGAGTTTGTCACCGACCCTTTAGGTGAGGAAGCCGCAAACCAAATGGCTGGGGTGCTGCATAAATATCAATCACGTTTTTTGCTTACCTTGACTGGAGCATGTGCGATTCACTGTCGTTATTGCTTTCGCCGTCATTTCCCTTATCAAGAAAATCTACCTAAAAATGATGATTGGGAAAATATTAAGCAGTATATTGAACAAAATCCGCATATTAATGAAGTGATTTTAAGTGGTGGAGATCCATTAACGCTGAATAATCGAAAAATAGCGTTATGGTTAGAACGTCTAGCATCTCTCCCCGAGATCAAAATATTGAGAATTCATTCACGAGTTCCTATTGTTATTCCAAATCGGATCGACGACGAACTGATTTCTATATTAAAAAACAGTAGGCTACGCATTGTAGTGGTGGTACACTCAAATCATGCAGCTGAACTTGATGACTTTACCTGCTCAAAGTTATTACAGTTATCACTACATCATATAACAGTGCTAAATCAGGCAGTTTTACTCAAAGGTGTGAATGATTCTGCAGAAACTTTGAATGAATTAAGTCTTCGTTTATTTGATGCACGAGTAATGCCTTATTACTTACATGTATTGGATAAAGTAAAAGGTGCTCAGCACTTTGATTTAGATTCTTCAAAGATAGATCAAATATATAGTGATGTATTAGCGAGTTTGCCGGGATATTTAGTTCCTAAACTCGTCAGGGAAATTGCGGGCGAAAAAAATAAAACACCGCTTTTTGGGGTTCAAACGTTCTGAGATTGATTACAATGATGAATAATGCATTTTCGGATATTTTTCAAATTCCAACTGTTCTCACACGGGACAAACTCAGCTTTTGTGATGCAAATACCAAAAGTATAAATGAATGGATTTCAACACTCTCCATCATGCAATTAGGCGACACATCTAAAGCCTTATTTGCAGCACTGTTAGAATTAAGTGAATTAGACTGCCCTGAGACGCTACGTTTCGATTTGATCCAAGCACTTCATCCAACGATAGAAAACGTCTTAGGCAGCCTTGAGAAAAACTTTTTTAATCAAGGTGTGATTAGCTCAGATCGCAATGAACACATTATTGAATTAGCTATGTTGTTGCGTTGCTACTTCGCTGCAATTTACATCAATATTGTACGACGCAGTAATGATCAAATAGATCATCAAAAGTTTTCTATCTTCGCGCTCAATCAGAAAAAAAATCTACAAACAGCAAGAACACTCGCCACATTTCAAGCTTTACAGCAACTTACTCAACTCTTATATCAACAACATATGCTCTATAGTGAGCCTGTTGCTGGCCAGTGGCTCATTGCACATCAACTTTATGATGCAGCGATTACGCACAAATATCAGCATACCAACATAGAACAGACCTCAGGTAAGCCAAGTTTAAACAATATCAGTCAGGCATATGCTCAACTGATTTTGATGGATATTTTTAATACCAATCAAATACGCCAATCAGAAATTCAAGCCTTATTTCAATGTAGTTTTGACTGGGCCAAAATGGTTCAGTTATTACCAAAAGAAACTGATTTAACCAAATATGTCGTTGATACAAGCAAAGATCACCCACCGATTTATAATAAAAAGCAAAGTTCTGGTTTTAATCCAAATATTTTCATCAGTACTCACGGTTTACTTGAACACGTTACTGCGACTTTACATAAAAATGCAGAATATATTTCCAAGAATGAGAAAATTTATCTAACACCTGCATTAAAGTTCCACGTACAAACCATTTTAGGCACAACTGCTGAACGACGCCACGAACGATATGAATATTCAGCTCAGCTTCATATTTGCTTTGGTTTACTGACCGCTCACTTTTACTTATCGAAAGCAAAAAATTTCTCAGAAACATTAATGCTTGAACATGGGTATGGCTTACAAAGCGAATCTAAGTTTTTATCGACATGGGATAAAAAAGAGTCTTCAGGTAACCAAGAGTCCTCTATTCAAAGACTAAGCAGAGAAAGTAAGGCTGTTTATCAAGCTGATATTCTTGATATTAGTGTTAACGGTTACCGTATTAAATGGTCAGGAGAAGCACCTAAAAACTTAAGAACAGGTGAATATATTCTTGTGAAAGAAACATCTCATGGGCATTGGCGTGGAGGTGTAATTCGTTGGTTAAAGCAATCAACTGAAAAAAGTTTAGAGTTAGGTTTAGAAGTATTGGCGCAAGAGATATTCCCATGCGCCGTACGTATCCAATCTGATCGTCATGTAAGCAACTATCATCCAGCACTTTTATTAAAAAACCAAAATTTGGATGAAACAAAAACAACTTTAATTTTACCAGGTTCACAAATTTTTAGAGAACAGCAAGCTGTTCATTTACGATTGGGGAAAGAGGAAGTAAAAGTGTATTTATTAACGGCACAGCTAATTACCCAGAGCTTTATTCAATTTGATTTTGAACTATTGAATGATGAAGAACAGCCTGTTCTACAAAAATTCATGGCACAAAATAATATGGATACAAATGATCAAGATCTATGGGAAGCATTGAAGTGAGAAATTCTTTACTCTCTAAAAAGTTAAAACGCACAGAAACACGCTTATTAATTATTGATGATAACCAACTCCGTTATAATCAAGTCTTAGAAATATTCGCCTCACAAGATCATCAGGTGAAAGCAACACTACTAGATGACTTCAAAGCTTTTGAAAAACAACTCAACTTACCTTGGGACATTGTCATTTTTGGGCGTGCCTACGATTTAAAAATTGAACAAACACTGTCCTTAATTCAAGCATCAGCTCAGCCAAGCTTGCCCGTTTTATTATTAGAGCCAGAAAATTACAGTGCTGATCAATATCAAAGCTACATTCATAAAGGCATTTATGATGTCTTAAACCTAAAAGCACCTGAAGCGTTCTATATCAGTATTGTTCGTGCCCTCTCATACAGTCGTTTAGTTCAAGCTGAACATCGTTTATTGAATGAATTAGAGGCCGCACAAACTCAAGCACAATCCTTAGCTGCTGAGAGCCACAAAGCCGTTGCTCTTTTGCAAGAAGGTATTCACATGAGTGCCAATGCAGAATATGCAAATTTATTTGGCTTCAACAGCGAAGATGATCTGATTGGTTTACCAATTCTTGACGTTTTACAACCAGAAGATTTAGCTCAATTTAAGCTCCGCTTTAAAAAGATTTCACAAGGTCAATTTGAGCATGGGCGTTTTGAACTTCATACTCAAAATCCAACCGTCAAGAATAATCCTTTGCAAGTCGAGTTTATTCCTTCTGGCGATGAAGATGAAATTCAACTCAATATCGAATGTGGTTCATCAATTAGTATCTCAACACCTACTAGTTTAGTTGCACCAGCCGTAGCAGAGAAAGTTTCAAGTCTAAATACTGCCTTACAACAGATTAATCGCCATTTAACCAACCACCCCGCGAATGTAAATGCTTTAGTTTTATTTAGTTTAAATCACTGCCCAAATGAGGTTTTCCAAAATGACTGGCGTGGAACTAAAGCGTATTTTTCAAACATTCAAAACTTCATTAAAGAGCAAGTAAATATTCCAATCTATCAGATTGAAAAATCACTTCATGCAGGTTTACTACAAGCCGAATCAAAAGAAGTTTTAAATTCACTATTGATTGGTTTAAACAGCCTACAAAAGCCGCAGTTGCTAGCGACTGAACAATACACCTTCCCTTTACAGTTAAAACTGGGATATAGCGAACTTCCCAAGCAAATAAATGATGAAACTGCATTCGAGCAAATTTTGACGAAAGCATTCTCATCACAATTGCCAACATTGAATACACCAAAAATTGATGCTGACATTGGTCTCACTACAGAACATATTCCAAAGGCTGTTCAATTAACATTATTACAAGAGTTAAAACAAAAACTTGATACTGGCGATATTCATCTGAAATATCAGCAGCTCTATGACAAACAAGATCAATATACGCATACCTATGAAGTCACTGGTGGGTTTATTCATAACAATCAGTGGCAGGATTTAAATGATCTTGGCGATTTAAAAGATGATCCTGAGTTATCTGTACAATTAGATCGCTGGATTTTGGTTGAGGCTTGTAAGCAATTACATAACTTCATTACCCAATATCCGAAAGCTAAACTCGTTGTTAACCTCAATCATCATATTTTGTTGAATGATAAAAAACTACCTGAATTAATTGCAAAATTACTCACCATTATTGGAAGTAAACAAGCACATCCATTAATTCTTCAGTTCTCAGAATTGGCTTTACAACAGAATTTATCTCAAGCACAACCTCAAATCGCTTTACTTCGTCAACACGGTGCTGAAATTTCTATCCGTAACTTTGGTAATTCACTGTATAGCGAATCCATCCTCAATCAGATTGATACACAATATTTGAGCTTCGATAATAAGCTAACCAAGCAATTGGCTTCAGATAAAGATATGGCTACGCTGCAAGAAAAAATTCTACATTTCATAGGAATAAAATCTGTAGAAATTCTCTTAATTGATCTGAATGATATGAATCTTTTTGCGAATGCATGGAATGTTGAAGCGCGTTTCTTACAAGGTAATTATTTCCAGAAGAAACTTGACCGCTTAACTGATGTACAAGACCAATAGTCCACGTTGAGGAGTTTGATGACTCCTCACCTTTTATTAAGGTAAAGCGTAAACTTAAGGGCACAAAAAAACGGGCAAATTGCCCGTTTTTTCTTTCTTGGTATTAACGTTTGATAGAACGTGACATACCAGAGAAACGTTGTTTGAACTTGTCGATACGACCGCCAGTGTCCACATTCTTTTGTTTACCAGTGTAGAATGGGTGGCAAGCTGAACATACGTCTAGGTAAATAGTTTCTTTACCAAGCGCAGATTTAGTTTCGATTACGTTACCACATGAACAAGTAGCAACTAATTTTTCGTATTTTGGGTGAATATCGGCGCGCATGGTCGATGCTCCTAATTAACAAGAAAGGCTTAAGCTGTTATCGCAATTGATCACTCTCAAAATGAGGAAAGCAAAGTTATTCAACTTGCAGATCAACACCATAACAGACCATTTCTTTTGACCCACCGAGACCTTTAAGATCAGAGCAAAGCCAACAAGTGGTGAGCATTATACGCCAACAAATCAAATTATGCGAACTATTCTTGCTTCGATTTTGCCCAATGATTCGCAATTACACCACACACCATTAACTGGATTTGGTGGAAAATCATGATAGGTAAAACAATCATACCTAATGGTTGGCCAATAAATAAAATTTGCGCCATGGGTACACCACTCGCTAAAGTTTTTTTAGAACTACAAAAGAAAATCGTCACTTGATCAGCACGATTAAAGCCCAGCCATTTCGGTAGATATAAAGCAAGCAACATCACAATCGTTAAAAGAACCGAACAAGCAAGTACCAGATAAAGCAAAGTGACCCCATTCACCTGATGCCATAGACCTGCTACAACAGCGCTGCTAAATGCACCGTAAACCACCATCAATATTGAGCCTTGATCGAATGCTTTCACTAAGCTTGGTACTTTTACCATCAATGGGAAAATATAAGGCCTTAATAATTGCCCCAAAATGAAAGGAACTAATAGCAATAAAGTAATTTGAATAATAGATTTTGTTGGATCAAAACCATGTTGGCTCTGACCTAAAATGAAATAGCTCACTAAAATCGGTGTAATGAACATACCGATGATATTGGAGAAAGAAGCACTACACACCGCTCCAGCGACATTACCTTTTGCAATCGAAGTAAAGGCAATTGAAGACTGCACTGTTGATGGCAAAAAGCACATAAACAAGAAGCCCCAATAAAGCTGCTGGCCTAAAAGTGGCTCTAAAATCGGTTTAGCAACTAATCCGATCACTGGAAAAATAAGAAAGGTAAAAGCAAAAACTAAAGCATGCATTTTCCAATGTAACATGCCTTCCACAACCGCTTCGCGAGAAAGCTTCGCACCATGTAAGAAGAAAAGTATTGCGATTGCAGCGGTCGTTAAAATATTGAAATAGGATGCTAGTTGGCCTGAAACAGGCAGAAATGTTGCGAGTAACACCATCGCAATCAAGAATATTGTAAAGCGATCCAATGCCAAAAGTTTCAACATAACTTTTTCCTATTCACCCACTAATTATGATAAAGCCCAATATAATATTGTTGACCATTTGATCAACACATCATACTGGGCTATATAAATAATGCTAGCGCTTTTAAATGAGAATTCTTCAGCTTAAGATGAATTCAAATTAGTTATTACGTGCATTTTTATCCTGTTGAATTAATTCAACCTTGTAACCATCAGGATCTTCAACGAATGCTATTACCGTTATGCCACCTTTCATTGGTCCAGCTTCACGCACAACTTTACCACCACGCGCCTTGATGTCTTCACATGCTTTATAAGCATCATCAACACCAATCGCAATATGTCCGTATGCATTACCTAATTCATAACTAGATGTATCCCAGTTATGGGTGAGTTCAAGCACCGTATTGTTTTCTTCGTCGCCATAACCAACGAAAGCCAAAGTAAAACGCCCTTCTTCATAATCACGTTTGCGTAGCAATTTCATACCAAGCACTTCAGTATAGAACTTTAAAGATTGCTCTAAATTGCCTACTCGTAGCATCGTATGTAACATGCGCATATTTATTCACCTGCCTGTTGTGTTGTTTGGTTCTCATGGTCACGTAAAAGTTTTGCAACCCAAACCACAAGAATTAAAATAGGTATACCAATTAAAGTTGTCATCAAAAAGAAATTCGGATAACCGATATTGCTGACAATTGTGCCCGAATAACCGCCTAACAGTTTTGGTGTTAAGGTCATTAATGAGCTGAAAATGGCATACTGAACCGCTGTAAATGAAACACTGGTTAAACTCGATAAAAATGCAATAAATGCGGCACCAGCTAAACCAGAAGCTAAATTATCCATAATGATGGCCATATAAAGCCATAAGGAACTATAAGTTTTGATGACTTTACCTGAAAGCTCAACTGAACCTTGCTGATCAGGACTTATGACCGCAACGGGTTGAATGTCAATATCCAAAGCAGAGTTCGCTGGAGCTGTTGTATTGATTTGATATTGTCGTGTAGCCAATAACTGATTGCCGTTATTATTTGTCAAATTCGCTAAAGCTGTAATTGTTCTAGTTGATGATACTTGTAAAGCCTTACCATCAATTACACCATTAAATAAGCCACTCTGATCAACTTTTGCGACAAACTCTTGCCCATCTAATTTTAAGACGACAGGCCGCTCAGTATCTAAATCTGTTATGGATACATTAGCCAACTGCCCTTTGACAACCAAACTTTGCTTCAATTCATTTGCGGTTAGCTGATCATCACTGCTAATCGGCAACAATTGAATTTGAGGCTGCGTTGTTTCAATCAAATATGGAACTTCAAGTTTGATTTTTGAGTCAGCCTGATTTTGATATTGAGTGCTTACTTGTACCGAGTGAGCATTTAACAATTCTTGATTCGGTACTTGTAATTTCCAATATCCGACTTCATCAGTTTTTACTTGATAATGTTTATCCCCGATTTGCAATTCAACTTGATCAAGCGGCTTACCAGACTTTACTAGACCAATAAAAATCAAATTGGTCGAACTCGCTAAAACAGCACCAACAAACATGAGCTTCATAATATTCATGCGTTGTGCTAATAAGCCACCTAAGAAACCACCAACCAAACTGAATAAAACACCATAAATTTTAACCGCTTCAGCAATCTGCTCTTTACTGAAATTTAAATCTTGATAGAACACATTCGAGATTACACCCGCGATAATGTCTGAAATACGGAAAAAACCGATCAGCAATAAAAGTACAAGTGCAAGCTTCACACCATACCGTTTAAAGAAATCTAAAATCGGTGCAACCCAAGTTTCCTTTGCCATTTGCTGATTTACAACACCTGCTTTTACCAACCCAAAACCGATCAATAAAGCCGTTGCTGTTGCAGTTAAAAATCTTAACGCCTCTAAACCAAATAAGGCTGCTGTATCTTTGATAGCAGCAACCTTTGAAATTGCTTCAGTTACATTACCCGAATAAATATAACTCACCACGAATGTTGCAACAGCAATAAAGAAAACAAAAACCAAGCGGTAATAATCTGTGGTTTTATAATGCTTATAAACGCGATTAACCTGAGGTTCACGGATACTGAGTGTTGTGATGATACCGATTGCCATCACGGCTGCCATCGCTAAGTAAGTATATTTCCAAGCCTCGTAAATATAATTACCTTTTGCTGTACCCAAATAGGCTGCTAAGAATAATGCCCCAGCCCCAGCAACAATCATCCCAATTCGATAACCTGCATTGTATGTTGAAGCTAACACTGTCTGCATTTCTGTTTCAGCAAGCTCAATACGATAGGCATCAATCACAATGTCTTGGGTAGCAGCAGAGAAACCAAGTAAAACTGCTCCAGCCGCCATTTGAATTAAATAGCTTTGCCCAAGCGCTGGATCAGAAAAGGCCATAATACAAATAGCACAAATAATCAAACACTGTGCAATTAACAGCCAAGCACGTCGACGACCTAACAACTTCGTCAAAAATGGTACAGGTAACTCATCAATCAATGGTGCCCAAACAAATTTAAATGAATACCCTAATGCAGCCCAACTAAAAAAAGTCACTGCACTTTTATCAATACCAGCCTCACCTAGCCACAATGATAAGCTAGAAAAAATCAATAGAATTGGTATCCCCGCAGAGAAACCAAGAAATAACATGATCAGAGCACGGCGATCTAAAAAAGCTTTAAATGCAGCTGCCCAACCAGAGGCTTGAGTCGTCATTGCTTATTATTTTCCATGAATATGCGTGAATGTGCTTATTCAATCGTTTCTTGTGATTGCTTGCAAGTTGCTTTATGCAACCATTGTTTTGTTTTGTCGATAAAAAACACAAGTTCGCTTGATCTTTAGACCTAAAACTGTATACCTTTAAGAGAGTCGATTGATACTTCAAATATGCTTGCAACCTAGTTCAAAAATAAAGCAAGTTTTTGTCAGTCATATAAGCATATCTGGAATATCAAATGACCAAACCCTCAACTAACGTTTATTTGTTGGATAGCAATGACCCAAAAACTCGATCAAATGACTGCAACAGCTTTATCATCAACACCAACAAACACGATTACAGCAACACTTAATTCATTCCCAAGCGCTTTTGAACAGACGGAAATCAAACCAACACTAATTAAAACAGCTTTAAAATCAGAACAACTGACACATATTCCAGATTTATTAGAAATTCCAAGCTCGACTAGACGTATCAAACCGCTCAATAATTTTCTTGGGCAAGATCGTGCACGCGCGTCTGTTGAGGCTGGTATTTCTTTACCTTATTCTGGCTACAACATATTTGCAGTCGGTACAGCAGGGCTAGGCAAACGCACAATGATTAAACGTTTGTTAC
>NZ_DJLC01000058.1:0-7940 GCF_002434875.1 Acinetobacter sp. UBA6526
TATCGGTGGGCTGATTGGAGTGGTGGTCGGTGGAACACTGGTTATGGCCAGTCAGCATTATTTCTATCGTCATTATAAATCCGCGCAACATTACCACTGTCTGCAATGCGGACAGGACTTTGCTGTGGCTGACTAAGCATCATTCAATTTTATTTTTTAAACAACTTCACTTTTATACAGGAATCATCTCTATGGCACATTTAGTTGAAAACATGGCATTTGTAGGACAAACCCCTTGGCATGGCTTGGGTAATCAACTCACGCCTAATCAACCGATTGAAGTCTGGGCCAAACAAGCAGGCATGGATTGGCGTATTGAATCTTCAAATGTCAGTTATATGGCTGAAAACCACAAACAACAAAACCTAATCTTGCCTTATCAAGAGCAACGCGTGTTGTATCGCTCTGATACGCATGAACCTTTATCCGTGGTCAGTCAACGCTTTCAAGAGGTTCAGCCCAAAGAGATTCTAGAGTTTTACCGTGATCTGACTGAGCAATCAGGTTTTGAACTGGAAACTGCTGGGGTGCTTAAAGGCGGTAAGAAATTCTGGGCATTGGCTAAGACAGGACAAACATCTGCCTTAAAAGGAAAGGATGTGAGTAATGGCTATATTCTATTAGCTACTGCTTGTGATGGAACCTTAGCGACCACCGCCCAATTCACCTCTATTCGTGTGGTCTGTAACAACACGCTTGCGATTGCCCTGAAAGCACAAAACGCTGGATCGAACAACACGGGCGTAGTCAAAGTTCCACACAGTACTCGCTTTGATGCAGAGAAAGTCAAACATCAACTCGGTATTTCAGTGCGTGCATGGGATGAACACATGTATGAAATGAAGCAACTGAGTCAACGTAAAGTTACACAGCAGGAAGCAGCCGCTTACTTTGATGCGGTGTTTAATAACAGCAATCTCAGTGTGGCAGATCAAGAGGACACTATCATTCAATACTACCGCAATGCAGCACTACCCAAAGCAACTATTCCCGTAACATCGAGCATCAATAAATCCGATAACAAAACCGAACCCAATGGCCGTGCCATGTCAAAAGTGATGACCATGTTCAACGGACATGGCCGTGGTGCAGAATTGAGTTCAGCCAAAGATACAGCGTACGGTTTACTATGCGCAATCACCGAGTTTTGCGATCACGAAAGACGCGCGATGAGTACCGATCATCGACTGGATTCAGCATGGTTTGGGGCAGGGGCTGCGCTTAAACAACGCGGCTTGGAACAGGCTTTACGCATGTTGGCTTAGCCCACCCACTATCAAACTCAATCATCATTCACTTCAGAAACAACAGCCACCACAGTGACTCAAATTTCAGCTTCATTTAAGCTTTCACCATTAGCCTAAGCCAGTGGTTATAAGATAGCCGCAGTGCAAGACCCTTCGCCACACTCAGAGGTGGCTTTTTTTATGCCTGAAATTTAGCGGTTGCTGTGGTGACGATACTTTATTCAAAAAGGAGTCGTGCCATTATGAATAGTCATCATCACATTCAAAATGCATTAAACCAATCCCCATTACAAGCCTACTCACCGAATATCAACCCATCTGGTCAACAGGTGGAAGTCGGCACTCGAACCAAACGTAATTCAGCTCAACATTCCCAAAATAAACAATCAAGAAAATCCAAAACTCCCGCAGCTAAACGCCTTGCCAACACCAAGCAACTCAACTATCAACAATGGCTTGAAATCCGTAAACAGGGCATCGGCAGTAGTGATGCTGCAACTGCCTGCGGACTGAATCCCTATATGTCGATGCTAGAGCTGTGGATGATCAAAACGGGTCGGATGCAACAAAACATTGAAGATGAAAGTGCAGGCTATGCACCGTTGTACTGGGGTAAACAACTTGAACCTTTGGTGGCTGAATACTACAGCATGCATACCAATAATAAAGTCCGTCGTGTCAATGCAGTATTACAACACCCTGATGAAGACAAGCACTTTATGCTCGCCAATCTAGACTATGCCGTGGTAGGCAACCCCGATGTGCAAATCTTGGAATGTAAAACCGTTGGAGAATATGGTGCAAAACTTTGGCGAGATGGTGTACCACTGTATGTGCTGTGCCAAGTGCAACATCAACTGGCGGTGACAGGCAAACAAGCGGCACATATCTGTGCCTTGATCTGTGGACATGAAACTAAAATCTATAAAGTGACCCGTAATGAAACGGTGATCCAGCACATCATCAATGCGGAGCGTCACTTCTGGCAATGTGTCGAGTCAGGTATTCCACCGAGTGTCGATGCTTCTGATTCAGCAGCTAAAGCACTACAGCAACTCTATCCTGAACAAATTCCATTAACTGTAGAAGACCTCAGCCAAAACGAACAAGCCAATTACCTCTTTAATCAACTGTTAGAAGAGCGACACAGACTTGAACAACATCAACAGTATTTCGATGAACTCAAACATCAAATACAGATGCTAATGAAAGATGCGGAACGTGCGGTATTTACAGGAGGCTCAGTGACGTGGAAGAAGACACAAGACTCAACCACCTTAAATAGTAAAGCGTTACTGAAACAACATCCTGAATATCTACAGCAGTTCCCGCAAACCAAAGTCGGGACACGAAGATTTCAGATTTATCCGAATGGTGGATAGAGCAGATACGTATATCCAGCATTTCTTTCTTAAACAAACGTATCAACCACCAGAGCCACGTCAAACAACCCGATCCCATACCTCAACAGGTATGGGATTTTTTTATGCCCAAAATTTTAAACAGCTATAAAGAGGACATCACCATGATTAAAGGCTTAGCAATTACACCACCCGTTTTAGGTCGTATTAGCATCGGCAAAATTGTCGAAAAGAATGGCAAACGACTCCCTGAAAAAGATGACCAATTTACCATTACCAGCCAAATTCAAGGAAAAGACGGATGGATTAAGCATCCCTTGGATGAACAACTACGTGCCAAAGCACCCAATCAAAAACTCAGAAGCATTCCAGTGCGGATGATCTTCAATGATCCCGAACTAAACCTACGCGCTGAGTACAGCTTATTTGATAGACAAACAGGGCGATTAATCTGTTCAGGCAATGGAGAAACTTGCCAACGACTTGGACAAAATGGCATTGAACAACATCCATGTCCATCCCCTGATTTATGTCCCTTGGCACAAGGCGGACTGTGTAAGCCTTATGGCAGACTTTACGTCAATTTAGATGAATCGGATGAGTTCGGCACCTTCATCTTTAGAACCACAGGCTTTAATAGTATTCGTACCTTAGCAGCACGATTACGTTATTACAGCTCGGCTTCAGGTGATTTACTTTCATGTCTGCCATTGCAACTGACTTTACGAGGTAAAAGCACCACGCAAAGTTATCGTACTCCGATCTATTACGTGGATTTAACTTTACGTGATGGAATCAATTTACAGGAGGCAATTACGTCAGCCAAACAGATTGATGAAACAAGTAAGGCAGCAGGGTTTTATCAGGAAGCTTTAGATCATGTGGCACGGCAGGGCTATGGCAATGCTAGCTTTGAGGTGGGAGGTGAGGAGGGGCTGGATATTGTTGAGGAGTTTTACACGGAGGAATCGAAATCAGAGCAGAATCAGCAAATGCATGACTTGAGCCATGCTCAGGATATTCAGAAAGGGTTGCAGCAGTCGGTTCAAGCTCTGAATTAAATACTGTTGGGGGCTAAGAAGCCCCCAACAGTAATATTGCTACTATTTTTTATTAAAAAATTTGAACTACTTATTGAATCAATAAACATTACTTAAGTATCGTTTATTTGGAGGGCGGTAGTACGTTAGGCTTTTGTAACATTAATCCATTTATAACTTTTTGTTGTCTACTATCCTCATTACGTAGTTGTTTATCTTTGGAATGATGGTCATCTTTATTCTCATCAACTTTGGTATCGCCATGGTTATGATCAGTGATATTAGATAATTCAGTATCATCTAAGGAGCGAATCGTTTTTGAAGTACTAGGTTCAGCCCAAGATATCGTATTAAAAAACATGAGAAATAATAAATTGTACTTCATCCATGAAGTCATAGCGTGATCCTTTTTTTACTCAATACCGACTACAGTGGTGATATAACCAGTGGCTAAAAGAATTGATAGGCCTAATGACATTTCAAATAAAATGGCATAGCCCAATTGTTTCGCAGATTTCGGGTCTTGTAAGCGAGGTGTGAAATACCATTTGTTAAAGGCTGCTAACAATAAAATACTTAGGACAAATAATATTTTAATAATAAATCCATGCCCATAAGGTGTATTGATTAGAGTATTAAAATCTTTAAAGAGTAATAAAGCAATACTAAGACCACAAGCGATGAGTATTCCTACAATAAAGGCTGCTATTTGCCCAAATAGATGCATACGTTCTTTAAGTGGTAAGCCATTAATTTTTTTGCTTGTTTTCCATAATGGATAAAGCGATCCCATCCATAAGGACATTACAAGTACATGTATTGATAATAAAGCTTGAGCGAATAAGGATAAATTCGTAACGTGTCCGAGTTGTGAAAAACTTAAAATGATTGGTGTGAGCAGTATGGTAAAGATTGCTCCTTCAGTTTTGGAAATATCAATCATCCCTTTGCTAAGTTTGACTATCATAAATATGAGTAAAAGTGCAAAACTGATTGATCGAATGATATAGACATGTCCAGTAGGAGTATTGACTAGTATATTTATATAGTTGTTATCCCACATACCTGAAAGGCCAGTGTTGGCAAAACTTCCTATAAGAATGAAGAAACCGAGAACACTTGCAAAAAGGCCTAAACCTGTACCAATAGTCATGTATTTTAGAATAGTCTCCTTGATTTCAACATAACGTCCAAGTAAGAAATAGCAGAAAGCACCGCCAATAACAAATGCAATCCCTAAATATAAAATGACTTTAACCAACCATGTTGCATATATCCAAGTCTCAGGAATCATATTTTTCTCCCTTTATTATAGCAACATGCCAGCAAGCTGCTGGCATGTTGACTATTTTCACTCATTGTTATTTTGTTGATTTAATAGTGAAATTATATTCACCATTCATGTTATGACCATCGGTACCCATTGTGGTCCAAACCACTGTATATTTTCCTTTTTTTAGTTTAGGAACAACTACTTCAAATGATTTTTTCATATCATGAGTTACTTGGTAGTTCAAAGGGATGTCCTTACGTTGGGCATCGAGTAACTTAACGTTCATTAGCATTACTTCTTCACCAAAATTGAGTGTTATGTTTTTTGGTTGACTTGCTACAGAAGCATTGATCGCAGGAATTGCACTTTCAAGTTTCACGTGTGCAAATGCACTTGAAGCAGTAACAATCAGTGTTGCACCTACGAGAGTGTTACGTAGAGCTGACATTTTATTTTGAAAAATTTTCATTTCTTCATCCTCTTTAAATTAATCTTGGGCCCAGTAATGACCGAATGAAATTCATTGATTGATAGCTTGGTCACCAACTTTGTAATCCTATTATCAAAGAAAGATAGAAACACTCCGATGACTTCAAAATTACATTTTTGTCATTTTAAAAATTGAAAAGTCACAAGTGCTACACTGACTATAAAGAAAATTTCGCTTATCTAATGATCAAGTAATAGGAAATTATTTACGTTTTAATCAATTTATTACTTTTAAAATTAAATATGAAGGAGGTTGTATGGACCATCATCATCACGAAGATAAAAATACACTTACTGATCCTGTCTGTGGCATGGCAGTAAAAGAAACATCTCAATTTTATGAAAAAGTTGACAGTAAAACTTTCTATTTTTGCAGTGAAAATTGCTGGTTAAAGTTTAAGAATGATCCTGCTTTTTATATTAATAAACTAGCAAAAGCGACTAATCCAAAAGAGATTGGGATAAATTCAATTGTGGTTGATCAGCCGATAAATGTGAATACTTCTACTATTTACACTTGTCCGATGCATCCCGAAATTCAACAAAATCACCCTGGGAATTGTCCTAAATGTGGTATGACTTTAGAGCCTTTACTTCCAAATCTGGATGAAGCTGACGAAAACCCTGAACTAAAAGATTTTAAAAGACGATTTTGGTATACCTTACCTTTAACTCTTATCGTTGTATTTTTAGCCATGTTTGGGCATCAGCTGAATTTATTTGATATGAAGATACAGAGTTGGATTGAACTCATTCTTACATTACCTATCGTTTTTTGGGCAGGGTGGCCATTTTTTGTTAGATGTTGGCAATCAGTTTTAAATCGTAGTCCGAATATGTGGACCTTAATTGGAATTGGTACTGGTGCCGCATTTATATACAGCCTCATTGGAACTTTGGCTCCACAAGTATTTCCAGACTCTTTTGTTTCTATGGGACGTGTCGCTGTATATTTCGAAGCCACAGCAGCCATTATTTCGCTGACCTTATTAGGCCAAGTTCTTGAGTTGAAAGCTCGATCACAGACCTCGGCAGCAATTAAATCTTTACTTGGGCTAGCACCTAAGACTGCAAGAAAAATAAATGACGATGGTAAAGAAGAAGATATTCCTCTTTCCCATGTACATGTTGGAGATTTGCTCCGAGTACGACCAGGTGAAAAGGTCCCTGTTGATGGAGTTGTTACTGAAGGGTCAAGTTCTATTGATGAATCAATGTTAACAGGAGAACCTGTTCCCGTTACAAAACGTGAAGGCGATCAAGTAATAGGTGCAACAATAAATATGAATGGTTCATTAGTAATGCGTTCAGAAAAGGTTGGATCTTCAACGGTACTGTCTCAGATCGTACAAATGGTATCGCAAGCTCAACGTTCTAAAGCGCCGATGCAAAGAATGGCAGATCATGTTGCAGGTTGGTTTGTTATGGTAGTTATTGCTATTTCTGTGCTTACATTTTTTGGTTGGGGGGTATTTGGCCCAGAGCCTAGTTGGGTTTACGGGTTAATTAATGCTGTCGCAGTGTTAATTATTGCTTGCCCATGTGCTTTAGGCTTAGCGACACCTATGTCAATTATGGTGGCAACAGGTCGTGGTGCATCGAATGGTGTACTTTTTCGTGATGCAGCTGCAATAGAAAATTTACGTAAGATTGATACTTTAATTATTGATAAGACAGGTACTTTAACTGAAGGCCAACCCTCATTCGATAAGGTTATCGCTCTTTCGGGCTATGAAGAAAATGAGGTACTTCGGTTAGCAGCTAGTCTGGATCAGGGGAGTGAACACCCTTTAGCTGATGCAATCGTACGTGCTGCCCGTGAAAGAGATCTTGTACTGTCTAGACCAACATCTTTTGAATCTGGCTCTGGGATTGGTGTTAAAGGAGAGTTAAATGGACAACAATTATCTCTTGGTAATACAGCATTAATGGAACAGCTGGGAATATCAGTTAAAGCATTTGTTCCCGAAGCTGAAAAGTTAAGAGCCGAAGGTGCAAGTGTCATGCATTTAGCTGTGGATGGAAAACTGATAGGGTTAATAGCTGTTTCAGATCCAATCAAAGCAAGTACACCTGAGGCTGTTCTTTCATTAAAAGATTCCGGTCTAAGAATCGTAATGGCTACTGGTGATGGATTAACAACAGCTAAGTCTGTTGGTGCTAGATTAGGTATTGATGAGGTTTATGGTGAGGTTAAACCCGCAGATAAATTAGAATTGGTTAAGAAATTGCAAAAAGAAGGAAGAGTGGTTGCGATGGCTGGTGATGGGATCAATGATGCCCCAGCTTTAGCTCAGGCTGATATCGGAATTGCAATGGGTACAGGAACAGATGTAGCAATGAATAGTGCACAAGTTACTTTGGTAAAAGGTGATTTACGCGGTATAGAGATTGCTCGTTCATTATCAGAAGCAACTATTAAAAACATGAAGCAGAACCTTATGTTCGCATTTCTTTATAATGCTTTAGGTATTCCTTTAGCAGCGGGTATTTTATATCCATTTACTGGCTGGTTACTTTCTCCTATGAT
>NZ_DJLC01000196.1:0-24288 GCF_002434875.1 Acinetobacter sp. UBA6526
CTACTTATTACTGACGATTCCTATTTTAGTGACATTACTTTGCTGAGCTAAAGCCATCACCATCGCAATATTTTTATATTCTGCTTGGGCATCAGGTTTAAATTTAATTTGATCCTGATCTGCCTTTTGAGCCACATTTTCAAACAGTGCTTTTAGTGCTTGGCGATCCGCGACCACCTGATCATTCCAAAAAATCTGACCTTGAGCATCGACACGTAAATTGATCACTTCAGGCGGTTTTTGGTTAGTCGGCGGCGAAGGCGTACCGTTTGGTAAGTTGATATTAATTGCATTATTTGGAATCGGGATGGTAATGATGAACATGATTAGCAATACCAACATGACATCAATTAAAGGTGTCATGTTGACATCAAGCATGACATCATCTTCACTACTTTTTGGACCGACATTCATACCCATGAGTGACTCCTTAATCTGACCTTATGGTGAATTAGGTGGTGTAGTGACAAATGCGATTTTGCCAATACCAGCTTGTTGAGTTGTACTTATAACCTGATCAATCGCCTCATAATGTGTAAGTTGGTCACCACGAATATGAACCTCAGGTTGAGGGCGTTTTTGCGCCTCAACTTGAAGACGTGCAAGCAAGGTTTCTTTATTTGCAACGTGTTGTTCATTCCAGAAAATATCGCCAGTTTTATTGACTGAGAGCTGAATATTTTGCGGTGTGGTGGCATAAGGCGTATTTTTTTCCTCAGGAAGTTTGACTGGAACGGTATGCGTGACGACTGGAACAGTAATTAAAAAGATAATTAGCAATACCAACATGATGTCCACAAGCGGAGTCGTATTTATCGTTCCGATTACATCATCGTCACTTTGATCTGAATTAATCATCATGCCCATAATCGTATTCCTTATTTAGAATTACGGTTTGGGTGATTGCTATTTAGGTCACCACTGAGAAGTACAGCATGTAGGTCTGAGCCGAAAGAGCGAACATTGTCCATCACGGCTTTGTTACGGCGAGTGAGCCAGTTATAACCAAGTACGGCAGGTACTGCGACAGCAAGGCCAATTGCGGTCATGATAAGTGCTTCACCAACAGGTCCAGCAACTTTATCGATAGATGCTTGCCCTGAAATGCCGATTGCAGTTAATGCGTGGTAGATACCCCAGACTGTGCCAAATAATCCAACGAAAGGCGCAGTTGAACCGACGGTAGCGAGGAAAGCTAAACCATTGCCAAGATGACTTTGGACTTTTTCGATCGCACGTTGAATTGAGATCGTTACCCAAGTGTTGAAATCGATACGTTCTAATAAGGTGCCATCATGATGCTTTGTTGAGTGAATGCCTTTTTCAGCAATATAGCGATAGGTACTGCTAGGATCTAAACTTTCTTTTGCACTATTTAATGTATCTGCTTCCCAGAAGTTACGTTCAGCTTCAGTGCCGTGGCGCTTGATTTTACTTTGTTGAAATACTTTAGAAAAAATGATGTACCACGTTCCAATTGACATTAAAACTAAAATAAAAAGTGTGGTTTTTGCGACGAGATCACCTTCACGCCATAATGCTTCTAAGCCATAAGGGTTATGTACTTTTTCTTCAGTAGCGGGTAACGGTGGAGGAGTTGGTGTGGCTTGGGTAACGGCTTCAGTATTCGTTGTTGTGACAGCTGTTGCTTGCGTAGTTTCATCAGCCCATACCGTGTGCAGAGGTAATAACGTACTGGTAGAAATGAGACCGATTGCTGCAAAGCGTGCGATATGTTTTGCTGTTTTATTCATCTTAAATTCTCCAAAAATTTGTTTCATTTATTCAATTAATTAAGAAATTGTGAAAGAGTATTCAACTTCGTACCAATCTTGTTGAGGTACGCCATCTTTCATTGCGGGAGTAAATGTACATAGACTAAATGCTTTCGAAGCGGCTTTATCTAAGGCTCTAACACCACTGGATTTCTTAACTTTTGCATCTATCACTTTTCCTGAACCATCTACTAGAAGACGCATTCGAACAGTACCTTCTTCACCTGCCATTTCTTGTTCACGTGGATAGTCTGGTTTTTTACAGCCAGCTTCACCTTCGGAAACACCACGTGAAATGCCAGCTGGTTTAGCTGGAGCGGAAGGTGTGGCTGCAACGGTTGGAGCTGCAACTGGACTTGGACTTGCTGCAACAGGTGATGGTGTAGGAGTTGCATCCGTAGCCTTTGTCGTCTGAGTCGGTGCAGGCTTTTGAACAGGTTTAACAGCCTCAACTGGTTTCGGTGGTGGATCAGGAATTTTTGCCACTTTCTCTACCATTTTTGGTGGTTCTGGTGGCTTTTCCTCTGGTTTTGGTGGAGGAGGAGGTGGTGGTTCAATATCTTGAATAATCTGAAGTTCTACAGGCTTCTCGACTGGTTTAGTAAAATCAGTGGTTAAACTTGTTACTAAAATATAGGCGATCACAAGATGTAAAAATAAAACTAGACCAAGCCCGACGAGACGTTTGGCAGATTGATTTTCACTTTCAGCAAAGGGTATGCCCATAATTGCTCCTGAAAATGTAATCGCTGAGTTATATAAAAGTATTTAGGCTAGATTGAAAATCTTGATAGCAATTTTTATCTTATATAGACATCAGGATTACGTTGAACCACTACAAGACAAAAAGGAACGTCTTGCAGTGGTTAGAGTTTTAGAATTTATAAGTGCCTCTGAGGAAATATGCACGTCCCGTTACGTCGCTATAGCGAGGGTCATAACCATATTGGAAGTTATCGAGCACATTCGAAGCAGAAGGTTCAGCATCAAATAGATTTTTGATACCAGCAGTCAATTCTAGATTTTTAAAGCCTTTATACGTTCCTGAAACGTTGTAGAGGGTATAGTCACTTACGCGGTGATTATCATATTTCTCATCACCAATTTGGTTTTGATCTTTATAGCCACGGTAGAACTCTTGCTCGAAGACCATTTTCCAGTTTTCATAGCTCCAGTTAAGATTGGCAACATGTTTCCAACGTAAGATTGCTGGATCATCGTATTTACCAACATAACCTTCCCATGCACCACCTTTCTCTTCTTGACGGTCGTATTTGATAACATATGTGCCATCAATGCCGAAGCCAAAACGACCAGTAGAAGTCATCGGTGAAAGATAATTTAGGGCTAAATCAATACCTTCAGTTTTAACTCCTCCCATATTTGTTAATGCGCTGTTGATATATTCCAATCGACCATCAGCACCACGAATGAAGCGATCTGCATATTTTTCAGGATCACCGAAAATCATTGCTTCACCGATGCTGTTAATTAGCCCATCAATTTTGATGTTGTAATAATCAGCAGAGAACACTAAATTTTTGATCGGTTCTACAACAAAACCTGCTGTAATTGAGGTTGATTCTTCAGGTTGTAAGTCTTTTGTACCACCTTGGGTACGATAGAATTGGGTATTACATTCAGTTTGGTATTCAGGTGATATAGCCTTGCCATTTGGACATAGCACAGGGTCATCGTAGCGAGCACCCGTATAAGTTTTACTTTGAGGGGCATTGATGTCATATAAGCTTGGTGCTCGGAAACCAGTACTGTATGAGGTACGGAACATTAATTGTTTAATCGGCTCCCAGCGGAATGCGATTTTAGGATTAAATGTATCACCAAAATCACTATAGTCATCATAACGAGCAGCGAGTTGTGCTTCTAAGGTTTTGGTAATTGGAACATGTAACTCTGCAAAAGCTGCGGTGATATCTCTCTTACCTTTACTTTCAGGTTTACTAGGATCAATACCGCTACCAGGAACTTGGCTGACGATTTCTGAGTTCACATTGGCTTTCCAGTCCTGTTTACTAAAACTACCTCCCAAAGCAAAGCCTACGTCACCAGCAGGCAAAGTGTAAATTGGACGACTAATAGTAAAGTCAAATGTGGTGGCTGTGAGCGTACCAGTATTGGTATCGCCTTTTACTTCAAAGGACTTCCAAAGCTCTTGATTTTCACTAGGACCAAATGGATTGATGGTTCCATTGTTTAAAGCATCTTGAAGTTTACTTTTGTTTAAATACCCTCCAGCAAAACCGTCTGTCGCTTCGCTACGCGCATAAGATAAACCTGTATTGATATCCCAACCGTAAGCTTCACCCTCTAAAGAGATTAATGCCCGATGTGATTCATTCACTGGATTCGACATACGGTTTCCAGCTTGTGATCTTAAATAGAGTTCTAGGGGTTCACCACTTAAACCAGCGACAGCAGGAGTTATGCCATTACCAGGATAGTATGGACTAGTAGAAGGAAGGGTAACGGAGCGGCTGTAAACATCAGGTGCAATAGATGTAGTCACTTCATTTCTTGAGTAAACATATTCAGCGATAGCATTGAAATTATCATTTAATTTGAACATACCGCGACCTAAAGCAGAAATAGTTTCTGTTTTAGGTACAATTCCAATCAGCGCTTGAGTATTTAGATAGCAGAGTCCGCCATCAGCGATAGTATTTGGTGCATTATTACAGTTTAGATCGCCATAAGGATTACCAAGTGCTCCTGTAACGGGATCACGAAAGTTTGCTGGGAAACCATTTGCAGAGGTTCCATCAATACCAAGCTCAGGTATTAAACCACCGCGTCGGCTAATTTTACGGTCTTTCGCCAGAATGTCATTTGAACGACGATAGTCAATAACTCCCATGAGGTTAAAGCCTTGTTCATCAAGATCACCATAGCCCCCAAAAATTGAAATGTCTTGTTTATCACCACCACTTTGTTCTGGTTGAATCAAACCAGTACTAATATTTAAACCTTCAAAAGACTTCTTGGTGATAAAGTTGATGACCCCAGCAATTGCATCTGCACCATAAATTGCTGAAGCACCGTCACGTAAGATTTCAATACGGTCAACCATCGCCATTGGAATAATATTTAGGTTTGTTGTTGAAGTACTAAATGGGCTATAGGCTAGACGTCGACCATTTAATAAAATTAATGTTTTATCAGTGCCTAATGCTCGAAGATTGGCAGATGAACCTTCAGTGTTACTTGCACCAACATTTTGAGCTGTAGAAAATCCTGCTTGATTGGCACTAACTTTGGTTAAAGCCTCTTCTACAGTGGTTACACCTTGTTTTGCAAGATCATCAGCTTTAATCACCGTAATGGGTGATGCACTTTGTGCAGCAACGCCCTTGATCGATGAACCTGTAACTGCAACTTTTACGACTTTCGTCGGTTTCTCATCGGTAGATGATTCTGTTTCAGCAGCATGGGTCATAGTTAAACACAACATACTTAGGCTCAGGGTACTGAGTTTTAGTATGCATTTGCTCGCTTTTGGCATAGCACTTGATTGAACGAAATTGGTATTTTTCATTGAATTTATAACCCCTAAATAGATGGTCACTCTAAAAGAATGAACAAAAGCGTTTTAGCAAGACATGTGCCAAATACGATTTTTAAGTGGGATTTAAACTAGATTTTAAAGTGTAAAAGTGTTCTACTTTTAAAAATAAGTTTTTCATATTTTTACTAATTATTAAAAAAATATGAAATTAAAAAAAATTTTTAAATTGTCATTTTTTTACAAAAACCATAATTTTTTTATGAGCATTAAAATGAATCATGCTATTTTTATGATGCGTTAAATTGGTGCGTATTAATTTTATTTTAGTTATTTTAGGTGTTTAGCTCTAGATATTTATTTAGCTAAAAAAATATATAAGAAAATATGATTTGGCATAAAGTTACTCTTCATTAAGATGAGAAAAAATAATATTTTAGACTATGTGTTAAAAGTTTTTTAATTGATAAAACTATTTTATTTGAAAAGTGGCATGAAAATAGCAAATGTTTTTCAGTCTTAAAGTAGATTTTTCCACTTTTATTATTTTTACGAAAGGTAAAAAATAATTAAATTTATGATTTTACTAAGAAAGGTCATTTAATTAAATGAAGGTGGTTAAGTCTTTGTATGGTTGAATGCTATTCGAAAGTCTAGTATTTATTAAAAAACGATAATGTGAGCATTGAGTTGAAGTCTAAATTTTTTACGGTCACGTTGTTTTCAACCGTTGTTGCATTTGCGCCGATGGGATATACCAAAACCCCAGCACAAGCTGACAAAGTTCTTCGAATCGCTTTTGAAGCACCTGATGATGGTTTTGATATGGTGAAAACCTTCAATTTTTATAGTGGCAATGTTGCGGATGTTATTTTTGAAAGGCTTGTGCAATACGATTATTTAGCTAATCCAGTAAAACTAGTTCCATCTACGGCTGAAAGTATGCCGACCATTCAGGACAATGGGAAAGTTTATATTTTTAAAATAAAACCAGGTATTTATTTTACAGACGATCCCGCTTTCAAAGGTAAACGGCGAGAGCTAGTTGCTGAAGATTATATTTATTCAATTAAACGTATTTTAGATCCGAAAAACCACTCCTCATCTTTTGCTTTTATCGATCATAAAATTGTCGGCGCAAATGCACTTGTCGATCAAGCGAAGAAGTCAGGAAAATTTAATTATGATGCTTCTATTCAGGGTCTAAAAGCTTTAGATCGATACACGATTCAATTTACTTTGACCCAGCCTGATTATAATTTTCCATATATTTTGGCATATAGCACATTTGGTGCGACAGCTCGCGAAGTAGTTGAATACTATAAAGACCGTTTAGGTATGCATCCTGTAGGTACAGGACCTTACATGCTAAGTAAATACGTACCACGAAGCAAAATTGAATTGGTTGCAAATCCTGATTATCGCGGCTTTGTTTGGAATTTTAAGTCCACTGGAACAGCTTGGGATAATCAACTGGTTAAAGAAATGAGCGGTAAGCAAATGCCGCAAATTGGTAAGGTCAACATTAGTATTATCGAAGAAGAGCAATCTCGTTGGTTGGCGTTCCAATCGAAACAACTCGATTTTGACAAAGTCACTGCGAATGCTATTCCCAAAGTCCTCGATCAAAATAATCATTTAAAACCTGAGATGAAAAACAAAGGTTTTCAGCTTTATCGCAATAAAGAGGCTGAGATTACCTATTCAATGTTGAATATGCGAGATCCGATTGTCGGTGGCTCATCTTTAGATAAAGTTGCACTGAGACGAGCAATAGCACTGTCATTTGATGTAAATGAATATATTCGAATTTTAAGAAAAGGACAGGCTGTAAAAGCTGAAATGCTTGTGCCAGCTGGAGTGAATGGTCATAACCCCAATTATCGTAGCAGTATCGGATACAACCCTGTATTAGCCAATAAATTACTTGATCGATTTGGCTATAAAAAAGGGGCCGATGGCTATCGCACATTACCTGATGGTAAAGCGCTGACTTTGAAAATAAATACTGAAAGTGGCTCGGCTTCTGTCATGTATTCAGAGTTGTGGAAAAAAAGTTTAGATGCGATTGGGATTCGATCTGATTTTAGAGTCAGCAACTTTGCTGATAATTTAAAAGCAGCAACGCAATGTCAATACATGATGTGGAGTGGCGCTTGGCATGCGGATTATCCTGAGGGAGAGAATTTTACTCAGCTTCTTTATGGGCCTAATGTTGGACGCGGTAATCAGTCATGTTATCAGTCAGATGCTTATGACAATTTATATCGACAAGCGATGCAACAACCGCCTGAAAAACGAATGCCGTTTTACGAAAAAATGAGTCGACAAATAGAAGCAGATACGACTTGGATTTTACAAGATACACGAATTAGAAACTGGCTGATTCAACCCGAAGTTCAAGGTTTTAAAGCCCATCCAATTATGAATTCCAATTGGCAATATTTAGATATTGCTTCACCACGTCAAAATAAGTGATGAGTTTATGATGAAGCAAAAGTTTAAGCTTTCTTTACCTCGCTATGCCTTAGCGCTTTTGATTGGTAGCTCTATCAGCTTAAGTGCAGCATGGAGTGAGGCTAAAAGCCCAGCAGATCCAAATAAGGTTTTGCGCTATGTATTTCCTGTTGCCGAAACAGGGTTTGACCCAGCTGGTGTGCATGATCTGTATTCGGCACATGTCAATGGTTCGATTTTTGAAACGCTATTTACTTATGATTATTTGGCTTCACCTGCAAAATTAGTACCTCGAACGGCAGTGGCTTTACCTGAAGTCAGTGCAGATGGTTTGACCTATACCATTCGTGTGAAAAAGGGTATTTATTTTGCCGATGATCCCGCGTTCAAAGGTAAAAAACGAGAGCTGACAGCTGCAGATTATGCTTACACATTCAAACGTTTGCTTGATCCAACATTGCGTTCACCAAATAGTTGGTTGTTGGATGGGCGGATCGTTGGGATGGAAGCCTTACAGAAGAAAGCGCAAAAAACAGGGAAGTTTGATTACGATCAATCTGTTGCAGGTTTGAAAATGCCTGATCGGTACACTTTGGTGATTCGCCTAACTAGCCCTGATCAAAACTTTCCGATGTTATTGGCACATCAGCCTGCTGGTGCTGTTGCACGAGAAGTGATTGAAAAATATCGAAACAAAGCTGGCTTTGCGATGGGACATCCTGTAGGCACAGGGCCATATATGTTGTCGAGCTGGACGCCGGGTTCACGGATTATTTTAAAAGCCAATCCAGACTTTAGAAGTTTTGTTTGGAACTTTAAAGCAAGCTCAGCGGATGATGAAAAGATCGTTAAAGCCATGCAAGGCAAGCTAATGCCACAAATTGGTGTGATTGATATACAAGTGATGGAAGAGGGGCAGTCTCGTTGGTTGTCGTTTAGCAAAGATGAAGTTGATCTATTTCAATTAGAGGGTGAGCTTGTTTCCCAAGCCATAAAGGATGGAAAGCTTAAACCTGAATTAGTTAAAAAAGGCGTGCAACTGTCTCGGATTGTTGATCCTTCAATTGATTATCACTATTGGAATATGCAAAACCCCGTTGTCGGTGGAATGAGTAAAGAGAAAATTGCACTTCGCCGTGCGATGTCGATGGCTTTTTCCGCGGATAACTATATCAATATCTTGCAAAAAGGCGATGCAAAAAAACTACAAGCCTTGATTCCCGAAGGAATTGTGGGGTACGACCCAAATTATAGAAGTAGTATTCCTTATTCAGTCAAAGCCGCGAATTTATTGTTAGATCGCTATCACTATAAAGTGGGGGCAAATGGTTGGCGAACTTTGCCGAATGGTAAGCCCTTAGTCATTGAAATGACGGTGAGTGGAAATAGTTTGCGTAGTCAACAACAAGCTGAGTACTGGAAGAAAATTTTGGATAGCCTAAAGATCCAAATGACGACACAGTCTTTACCCTTTTCAGAAGCATTAAAGTTAGAAAAACAGTGTAAAACCATGTTTAAAACATCTGCTTGGATCGCTGATTATCCTGATGCTGATAATTTTATGCAGCTGTTCTATAGCAAAAATATTCATGCCAGTAATAACAGTTGTACCAATGTTCCTGAGTTTGATCGTTTATATGAGCAAACACAAAAAATGGCACCTGGACCTGAGCGTGATGCCTTATATCGCAAGATGTCACGGGTGCTGGAGGTGTATATGCCTGTACAGGTGATTGGCGCTCGTTATCGAAATATTCTGGCGCAACCTCGCGTAATTGGATTTAAAAAGCATCCCATTCTGCCTGCTGAATGGATGTACATCGACATTGATATGAAGAAATAGAAATTAAAAAACTGGAGTAGTGATGAAAAATCAAACATTCAAATTGACCACATTATGTCTATGTGCAATCGGAGCGAGCCAAATGACTGTTGCTGAAACAGTTGTTCGTCAGACTTTGCCTCAATTTCAAGCCAAAGACATTCCAACGCTCTGTGATGCAAAAATTAATGATGTCAAAAATCAGTTGAAGAACTTGGAGACATTAAAATTAAAGCAAGATGCACCTGCTGCACCTGTACTTGCTGAATGGGACCGTATTTTTGCTTCTTTTGAAGATTTTTATGGCCCGATTGGCTTATATAGCAATGTTTCTCCAGATGAGGCCGTGCGCAAAGCATCCGATGACTGTGAAATTAAAATTAGCCAGTTCCAAACCGATATTTTGCAAAATCCAAAGCTGTATCAGCAATTTAAAAAGCTAAAAGCATCGGACGCAATTGACACCAAGTTCCGTGATGACATTCTTTATGACTTTGAAAAAACGGGCATTCAGTTACCAGCGGCTAAGCAAAAACGCTTAAAAGCGATCTTGGATGAACTCACAAAAATTGAGCAAGAATATGCCCGTAATGTCCGTGATAATCAGGAAAAACTTGAATTCACTCCAGATGAACTCAAAGGATTACCGCAAAGTTATATTGATGGCTTAAAGAAAAATGATAAAGGTAACTATTTACTCGGTTTTGAATATCCTGAATATCGCCCATTTATGGAATTGGCGGATAATGATGATGCGCGTAAACGTTATCAAATAGCATTCACTCGTCGTGGTGGAGAAAAGAATTTAGCACTACTCAAGCAAGCGATGGATTTGCGATATGAACTTGCGAAACTGTTTGGCAAGGCGAACTATGCGGAGTGGGTATTACAAAAACGTATGGCGAAAACACCTGAAGCTGTTAATAAATTTCTAGCCGATGTTCACGCCACAGTTGCGCCTTTAGAACAAAAAGAAGTCGATACTTTACGTGCTTTCAAAGCCAAAACTTTAAATATCCCACTTGAGCAAGCCACAATTGAACGATGGAGCGAAGCGTATTGGAGTGAAAAATTACGCAAAGCGGAGTATCAAGTTGATCAAGAACAGTTACGTGATTATTTTCCAACTCAAGCTGCACAAGATTGGTTATTTGCAATTTCATCTAATTTATATGGCATCGAATTTAAACCCGTGAAAGTGGCTGCTTGGCAAGATGAAGTTGAATATTACGACGTCACTGATGCCAAAACAGGGAAGCTTTTGGGTGGGCTTTACATGGATAAATTTCCACGTGAAGGAAAGTATGGACATGCTGCAGTATGGGGCGTTTATGGTGGCAGTACACTTACTCAACGTAAACCGATTTCGGCTTTAGTCACTAATTTTAATCGTAAAGGGTTAAATAGCGATGAGTTAGAAACTTTCGTACATGAGTTTGGACATGCCTTGCATGGCATTTTATCCAATACGCGTTATTCCTCTCAATCCGGTACTTCAGTGGAACGCGATTTTGTTGAAGCACCTTCGCAGATGTATGAAGAGTGGGCGAGACGTAAAGAAACACTGTCGAAAGTTGCTGATTACTGTAAACCCGCTTGTCCTCGTGTAGATGATGCCTTAATTGCGAAGTTAAATGCAGTGCACAATTATGGTCGTGGTTTACGTTATGCACGTCAGGCACTCTATGCTCAGTACGATATGGCGTTACATGGCAGCGATGCATTAAAACTACAGCCATTAGATGTTTGGAAAAAAATGGAAAGTGCAACAGCACTGGGTTATGTACCAACGACAGAGTTTCCGGGACAATTTGGTCACATCATGGGGGGCTATCAAGTTGGCTACTATGGCTATATGTGGTCTGAAGTGATGGCTTTAGATATGTTGTCAGCCTTTGGAAATAACCTAAATAATCCAGAAGTAGGGCAACGCTACCGACAAACGATTTTATCTCAAGGTAGCCAAAAACCAGCACAAGCACTCGTTGAAGATTTTCTTGGGCGAAAACCTGATAACAAAGCTTTCTTTGATGAAATTACAGGTCAACGAGTGAAATAAGGGAGCATCTTTATGCTGGCATATATCATACGACGTATATGGCAGATGATCCCGACCATGCTTGGGGTTGTACTGCTGATTTTCTTCCTGTTTAACTGGGTAGGAGGCGATCCCGCCTACATCTTGGCAGGGAAAATGTCGAATCCAGAACAGATCGAAAATATCCGACAGCAGCTCGGTATTGATCAACCTTACTATGTTCAGCTGTGGATTTTTATTAAGCAGATATTGACCTTTGATTATGGTGTGAGTTGGAGTACAGGTGAATCTGTATCTCAAATCATTATGACGCGTTTAGGGCCATCACTGACCTTATTGATACCGTTGGTGGTGCTTCAAACGGTGATCTCAATCATTCTTGCGCTGGCTGTTTCTGCTGTTCGTGGCAGCTTGACTGATCGTATGGTGATGATGATGTGCACGATAGGTATGTCGATCAGTATCTTAGTTTATATCATTGTTTTTCAATACTTCTTTGCTTATCAGTTGAGTTGGTTTCCAGTTCAAGGGTGGAGTGATAGTTTTACTGAAAATTTATTCAAATATTCACTATTACCTATTCTGATTATGCTAGTGGTGAGTATTGCTCCAACTCTACGTTTATACCGTAGCTTCGTTTTAGATGAGGTGAATCAGGACTATGTTCGCACCGCGCGTGCTAAAGGTGTGAGTGAGCGCCGTGTATTTGGTGTACACGTGCTGCGTAATGCATCTATTCCAATCGTGACAGATGTGATGGCAACCTTGCCAGCATTATTGATCGGGGCATTTTTGATTGAGCGTTTCTTTGGGATTCCTGGAATTGGGCGGGAAGTGATTATTGCGGTTGAGCGTAGTGATTTCCCTGTGATTAAAGCGATTACAGTGTATGTCGCCGCAGCAACGATGATTTTTAATCTCATCGCAGATCTGGTCTATAAATTGATTGATCCACGTGTGCAGTTGAAGTAGGTGGAAATATGCTGAGTATATTATTGAAAAAAAAGGCAGCTACTTCATCTGACACAGCTTCATCAGGATTATGGCAGTTAGCTATGCGACGTTTAAAAGCAGATCGTATTGCGATGGCTTCTTTATTCGTGGTGTTGTGCTATTTCTTGGTGTTGATTTTGTCTGTGACAGGTGTGATTGCTTCGGAATGGAATAAAGAGGTCGCGGTAAGTTACGCACCCCCGAGTTTCATCGGTGCAGATAAGAGCGATAATCAGTCTGAGCAAAAAACTGCGGTGATTGAAGCTTTACCAGAGAATCCTGTTGATCCTTTAAAAGATGTGATTCATGAATTAAATGCTGAAATTGCTAAAGAGCAAAAAACAGGTTCGCCAGTTGATTATTATGGTGTGGTTGATCCACTCGCAGAAGATATGCAAGCGATTGATCAGCAACTTGATGGACATTTACTTGATCAACAAGTCGAGCTTAAACAAACCTTACCATTTGGTGCTGATAAATGGGGACAAGATGTTCTATTGAAAACCATTAAAGGTGCAGAAACTTCTATTCTTGTAGGATTGTTATCAGCTTTGCTTGCTGTTGTTATTGGTACATTTTTGGGGGCAATTGCAGGTTACTTTGGTGGTTGGGTGGATGATGTCTTGAACTGGTTCTACAACATTTTCACCTCCATTCCTTATTTACTCTTGGTTCTTGCAATTGCTGCAGTACTTCAACAAAAAGGAATTTTGTCAATTGTCCTGATCTTAGGTTTGACAGGCTGGACAGGTGTATTTCGTCTCATCAGGGCAGAATACATGAAACATAAGTCACGCGAATATGTCCTTGCTGCCAAAGCGATTGGTGTGAGTCATTTACGCCGTATGTTTGTACATATCTTTCCAAACGTTAGCCATATTGCCTTAGTGCAGATTTCAATTTTAGTTGTCGCGTTTATCAAATCAGAAGTGATCTTGAGTTTCTTGGGTTTTGGTGTTCCTGTTGGCGTGGTGTCGTGGGGCAGTATGTTGAATGAAGCGCAAAGTGAATTGATCTTAGGGAAATGGTGGCAATTGGCAGCTGCATCGATTGCAATGGCAGTATTGGTGACAGCATTTTCAATGTTCACAGATGCATTACGTGATGCATTAGACCCTAAACTGAAATAGCGGAGTGAAATAAGATGAATCATCATGATCAAGAAACGCTATTGAATGTCGAAAATCTTCATGTCAGTTTTAAGGGTGAAAATAAACAGTGGATTGAAACGGTCAAAGGCATTTCATTTTCGATTCCTAAAAATAAAACAGTCGCGTTGGTCGGAGAGTCGGGAAGTGGTAAATCCGTAACTTCGCTTGCAATTATGGGCTTGTTACCCAAAGATCAGAGTCAAATCGCCACACAAAGCCGAATTACATTTGAAGACAAAGACTTGTTAAATCTTTCTATGAGTGAAATTCGGAACATCTGTGGTAAAGAAATTGCCATGATTTTCCAAGAGCCGATGTCTTCTTTGAATCCTGTTTTTACGGTTGGGGATCAAATTGCTGAAGTGTTACGAATTCATCTTGGCATGGGGCGTAAACAAGCACGAGCGCGCGTACTTGAGTTGTTAAAAGAGGTGGGGATTCCGTCACCTGAGACCAAGATAGATGCTTATCCAAGCCAGCTATCAGGTGGTCAACAGCAGCGGATTATGATCGCAATGGCGATTGCTTGTGAACCGAAATTGTTGATTGCAGATGAACCGACCACTGCACTCGACGTGACCATTCAAAAGCAAATTATTGATTTATTAGAGTCATTACGCCAACGCCGTCAAATGTCGATGTTGTTCATTACCCATGACTTAGCATTGGTGGGTGAAATTGCGGATCAAGTGATTGTAATGCGTCACGGTGAAATTCGTGAATGTGGCGAAGCCAAGCAGGTACTCGAACAACCAAATGACGTTTATACACGCGCTTTATTGCATTGTCGTCCTCAGTTATCAGCTCGCCCTTATCGTTTACCTGTGACCAGTGACTTTATGAAACAGGAAAATGGTGAATTGGTTGAGGCGATTAATTTATCCACCTTTCACTTGCAAGAGCGCACACGCGGTGTAACAGGTGAAGAACCGATTGTGTTGGATGTAAAAAATTTGAAAAAGTCTTTTTATAGTCGTAAAGGGCTATGGGGGCGTGATGAGTTTCAAGCAGTTAAAGGCGTGTCTTTTCAACTGGCAAAGGGTAAAACCTTAGGGTTAGTCGGGGAGTCAGGTTCAGGTAAAACCACCATTGGTCTATTGTTAATGCGCTTGCATGAAGCAACTGGTGGTCAAGCCTTAATCGATGGAAAAGATATTTTGGCAATGTCTGAGAAAGAGTTTGCTCAGTACCAACGGAAGATACAGATCATTTTCCAAAATCCTTATGCATCGCTTAATCCACGTTTTACCATTGGGCAGATTCTACTTGAGCCGATGCGTATTCATGGCATTGGTCAAGACGATACTGAACGTAAGAAAATTGCTTTAGCGCTATTAGAGCGTGTTAGTTTGCCTGCTCAAGCTTATGACCGTTATCCACATGAGTTTTCGGGTGGTCAGCGTCAGCGTATTGCGATTGCACGGTGCTTAACTTTAAAGCCTGAGATTTTGATCTGTGATGAATCCGTTTCTGCGTTGGATGTATCGGTGCAAGCTCAGGTGTTGAATTTACTGCAAGACTTACAGGATGAATTCGGTTTGAGTTATATTTTTATTTCACATGATTTATCCGTTGTGAAATATATTTCGGATCAAGTGATGGTGATGAATCATGGCGAATTGGTTGAGATTGCCAATTCAGATGATTTATATCAGCATCCACAGCATGAATATACGAAGAAGTTACTCAATGCGATTCCTCAAGGGGTGGCTTCAACGCATTAACAGCAATAAAAAAACGCTCTAATAAGAGCGTTTTTTTATATCAGTACAAAGGATTAGAACTTCTTAAAACCTTTATTGAAACCAATCGTTTTACGACCATTACTATTATTGCCATTACCACTTGAACGTTGTTGTGGTTGATCTTGTTCATCATCACGACGTTGTTGGCGTAAATAACCACCACGACGAGCTGCCATTGGCTTATCAGTCATACGTTCAGTACGACGTTTTGCCATACCAAATAAACCTGTACCTTGACGTGGTTTTAACTCAACTGATTTAGCTAAGTTATCAATATCCGTTTTGTCCAGTTCCATCCAACGACCAGTACGCAATTCGCGTGGCAGAATCACTGTGCCGTAACGGGTACGTAATAGACGGCTTACTTTTAAGCTTTGTGATTCAAAGATACGACGTACTTCACGGTTACGACCTTCTTTTACAACCACTTGATACCAGCGGTTGATACCGTCACCACCAATTTCAGAGAATGACTCAAATTTTGCTGGGCCATCTTCAAGTTCCACGCCTTTGAGCATGTTGTTGCGAATTTGCGGAGTGACTTCACCCATAACACGTACAGCGTATTCACGCTCAACTTCATTTGAAGGGTGCATTAAACGGTTTGCAAGTTCACCATCATTTGTGAATAACAAAAGACCTGTACTATTAATATCGAGACGACCAACCATCACCCAACGATCATTGGCAATTTGAGGTAAATGATCAAATACAGTTGGACGCTTTTCAGGATCATTGCGTGAGCAAATTTCACCTTCAGGCTTATAGTAAATTAAAACGCGTCGACGAATTTCGTCTTCAACTTGGAATTGTACTTTACGACCATCGATACGAAGTTCATCTGTTGGTTCGATACGTTCGCCGACTTGCGCAATTTTACCATTGATGCTGACACGCCCAGCAGCAATGACTTCCTCCATATAGCGACGCGAGCCAAGCCCGACTCTCGCTAACACCTTTTGTAATTTTTCACTCATGACAGCACAACCTTAGACATAATGATCAACAGTTCACCTTTCTCAGGACTTCGGCGCATGCGCGTCAAGTGCCATGAATGCTTCCTTGGCGTTCTGTAGGGGAGGCAATTGACCTAGCGAGGCTAAACCAAAAGCATTTAAAAATTGGGGCGTTGTCACTAACAACGCAGGTCTTCCAGGCAAATCTCTAAAACCAGACTCTTTGATCCAGTTCCAGTCAAATAACGTTCTTAAATTTTGACTATTATTTGATACACCACGAATTTGTTCAATATCTGCACGAGTTACAGGCTGATGATAAGCAATCACAGCAACCGTTTCGAGTAACGATGGTGATAGTTTCGTTGGGCGTTCAGGCCACACTTGAGCAATAATATTTCGATATTTTGCTCGGACTTGAAAGCGAAAGCCTTGTGCAGTTTCAATCAGTTCAATTGAACGGCCATGTTGCAACATCGCAAGCTGCTGCAAAAATGTACGCAATTGCTGTTTATTATATTGGTTTTGAAAAGCTTCTTTTAGTCTTGCAAGAGAAACTGGTGAGTCACTGGCAAATAAAATCGCTTCAATTTGTAGCAATACATCATGATGAATATCCTCTAAAGACATTCCTTCATTGGCATCAAATTGATCTAAACTCATGCAGCAACTCCTTGAATGGTTAAAGGAGCTTCAATACCTGTATGAATAATTTGGATTCTTTGTTGACGGGTGAGTTCAAGAACCGCCATAAATGTCACAACCATTCCCATACGACCTTGCTTGGGATTTAATAGTTCAATAAAACTGAGTGCTTCGCCTGATGCCAATTGGCTTTCAATAAATGCAATTCGTTCTTCAAGCAAAACTGGCTCTTGTGCAACAACATGCGTAACAGGTTCTGGACGATTAAAAACACAAAATAGTGCATCATGCAAAGCTTCGACATCATAACCTTCATAAATTGGAGCAATATGACCGATACTGACATTAGCACTAAAGGTATCCCGCTCAAAAATTGGCATTTGACCGAGTCTTTCAGCAGCTTGTTTGATGCGTAAATAGGTTTCTAGACGATCAATCAGTTCTTGTTTTGGATCTTTTTCAAATTGATCGATTGCGGTTGGTTTCGGTAATAACAGGCGAGATTTTAGGTCAGCCAATAAAGCAGCCATCACCATATAATCTGCGGTCAACTCGATATTGAGTGACTTCATACTATCCATGTATGAAAGATATTGAGTTGCAATCGGAGAAATATCTAACTGTAGTAAATCAAAGCCATTCTTTTGAATCAAATAAATCAAGAAGTCTAAAGGACCTTCAAATTGTTCAAGTAAAATTTCGAATGCAGCAGGGGGAATGTACAAATCTTCAGGTATGACTTCTTGCCACTCGTCGAGCACGCGAATGGAAGGAGTTAACTCCGATGTAGAGGGAAGAATTTGGTTCATTACCGTTATAAGCCACGCGAATTTTCAAAAGCATGAAAGAGATTTTTTGTGTACTTAGGATGACACAAGCCGCAAAGAGCTACGCTATTCTAATCGAAATAGCTTATTTAATAAATTACTCACTTACAAAAACCTTAAGCTTCTTAGGGTATTTTTTGTGTTTATGCACTATCGCATAGGTCATAGATATAATTTATGGTTAAATTAAATACTGAAATGATGTTAAACCATAAATTCCAATGAAAAATTACTTAAAAACACAGCAAAATTCACTTGGTCAGGAAGTCGGCTATTCCATTGATAACCCCATTGTATGTCAGCTATTACAAACCAATTTGTTTGGGCATAGTGTAAGGTTGTTGAACACTTTAAATGATCTGACTGAGCTTGCAATAGATCAAATTTGGGAGTGTGTAGCCACTGAACCAAATGATGGGTGTTGGACTTATCTTCCATATCAACCTCCTTCTGATCGAGAGTTGCTAAAACAGTCTTTAGTAAATCTTTTTGGATTTAAAGATTCAACGCATTTTTTGCTTGAAGTGAACGGAGAAGTTCATGGATGGATTGCATTGTTAAATCCTAGGCTTGAGCATGGCGTTATTGAAATAGGTAATGTTTATTTTTCACATAAAATGAAACAATCAAAAGCTGCAACAGAAGTTATCTTTTTATTATTACAACAATGTTTTAAGCAAGGATTTCGACGCATCGAATGGAAATGTGATGACGCGAATCAACCATCTAAAACAGCGGCCTTGCGCTTTGGTTTTCAATACGAAGGACTATTTAGACAAGATCGTATCGTCAAAGGGTGTAATAGAAACACCGCATGGTTTTCAATCATTGATGAAGAATGGTCTGATTTAGAGCAAGCTTATCAACACTGGCTAAATTCAGAAAATTTTGATGCAAATGGTATTCAGAAAAAGCGTTTATCTGACCTCATGTCAGTATTTAAAAGTTTATGATCGAAATAATAGCCTTTTTGTTGTCTGTCGGAAATATAAAATGGTTTTAAAATTTTAATATGATTTTTATTGTCTTTCGACATAAATTATTAATAATGCAGCTATAAATAATTTTAAATTTCATCACTATAAGTTAAATCATTTGGGGTCGTATGAATATCAAATTTATTACAATTGGCTTGATAATTATTGGTGCATTATATTTTGGTACAGAAAAATATTGGCAGCATGAATTTGAGGAACAACAGCGGAATGAACTTAAAAGCCTTACATTTGATGAAAAAATGCAAGAAGAAATTAGAGGCTTGCCAATCAAAGGAGATATTTTGAATCAATATCCAAATATTTTCTTATATATGAGTTTTACTGCTGATTTACCGAAGAATATAGAAACTCAACTTAAGTCAAAGTTAGCAGAGAATAACCAAAAACTGATATGTAGTTATTTTTCTGAGGTATTCGATCAAGATGATAAATATAAAGATCGTGCTAAAGCAATCGTTAATGTTATTGAGGAAGATAATATAACAATGACATATATAGCAAAAAACCGCTTAGGTGATATTTTGCTTGAACATAAGCAGGTGTTGTCTCAGTGTCCTGAATTTATAAATTTAAAGCAAAGTATTTCATAGCATATTAGTCTTTAATCTATTAAAAAAACTTTTTTAACTTATTTTAGCAGTTTAAACACTTTCAGTTTTGGGCTGCTAACCTTAATATTGTTATTCAAACGCACTGACATCACCGACGCCACGACGAACGATTTCTGGGTTTTCACCCGATAAATCTACGATACTGGTAGTTGATAAAGTGCCAAAACCACCATCAATAAATACATCAATACGTTTGCCTAACTGATTTTCAATATCGTAGGGATCATCAAGTGGATCTTTTTGATCAGGTAAAATTAATGTACTGGTCAATAACGGTTCCCCGAGTTCTTGTAATAACGCTTGAGCAATAGGATTACTTGGAATGCGTAAACCAATGGTTTTTTTCTTTGGATGCATTAAGCGCTTAGGGACTTCACTTGTTGCTGGCAGGATAAAAGTGGTTACGGCAGGGGTGTTGTTCTTGAGGAGTCGATACATTGCATTGTCGACTTTGGCATATGTGGCAATATCGGATAAATCACAACACATAATTGCATACTGATGCTTTGGGCCTAAGCCACGAATTTGTGCAATTCGCTCCATTGCATTCTTATTTCCGATTTGGCAACCAATCGCATAGGCTGCATCTGTTGGATAGACAACGACATCACCAGCACGAATACGGTCAACGGCTTGAGTAATCAGACGGGCTTGTGGATTCTCAGGATGAATATGTAGATGTAACATGATTAAACTCCCTGATTGATATACCGTTAAATTGAGTATGAAACTTGTTGCTGCTGAGATGCAAGTGTTTGCTGTGGTAATTTTGTCATTTAATTCAGCGATTCACGTTTAAATTCATCAAGTTGTAATGGCTTTCCATTGCGAGTACAGATACAGGTGTAATGAATAAAATGTACTGCATCAAGTGGCAATTTTGCTTCACCAGAAAAATAACGTTGAACTTGCATAAAAACATTGTCTTTAAAATGCTGTCCATTTCCGCCATCACCTGTCAGATTGTCGAGAGACACGCGAAATTTACGACCAAATGCAATCGCGAATAACCATTCAATTGCTTGTGGTTTAATTTCCACCTGTTCAAATAACGCTTGTTGTTCTGCGCTTCGACCATCTGGTGCATACCAATAACCAAGGTCTGGTAATAGTCGACGTTGCGCTCCAGAAATCGTCCAATGACTGATTTCATGCAGAGCACTATTAAAGAAACCATGTGCAAATTGGATTCTTGCGGGATGTTCTATAGTTGCTGGGAAATATTCTGGTTCAAAATCACCTTTAACAAGCGTGACATTATGGTGGGAAAACCAGTGATTAAAGTGTAAAATAAGCCAATCAACTTGTTCTGCTTCTGTTGTTAACTTTTGCCAAGATGAACGTTGCACTTGATCGGGCGTTAATGCAGGAACAGATGTTGAATGGGTGCTAACAAGTAATGAAGTTGTTACTTCAAGTTGCGGCTGCAACAGGTGCATTGCTTAATTTACCCCGAGTTCTGTCTAAAGAAGTGCAAAATTGTATCTTAATCTTTGACAGAGTACCGATGAATTTGTAGAATTGCCGCCTTAATTATGTCAGCAAATACCTTTCCGGCACAGATTGAGCCGTTTAAATGGGCTGAACAGGGCTTTACATGGTCAGGCACACTGCCATTGTCTCGCTTTGCTCGTATCGCTCGTGAAGCTGTTGGATCAATTAATGATCAATTGATCAACATAGACTGTAAGCTATCAATGGATGCCTATCATCGCATTGTATGGTTAGATGCACATGTTGAAACAAAAGTTCCGATGGAGTGCCAACGTTGTTTGGATACTGTCGAGACTCCACTTGTTTTAGATGTTCGTTTAGCTTTGATTGATGATGAGTCACTGATAGAGCGCTTGGATGAGGATGCTGATTTCATCGTTTTAGGTGAAAGTGAATCTTCGAAAAAAGGTGATTTTGATACACCTGCTTCGATTGATTTGCTCGCATTGCTAGAAGATGAATTGTTATTGTTGATGCCTCTATCTCCCAAACATGATGTTTGTGAGCATAAACATCAACCTGTCGTTCAGGAAGTTGTCGAAGAAAAGCGGGATAACCCGTTTGATGTTTTGGCAAGTTTGAAAGGCAAACTTAACTCATAACACAATTTGTGTTATTATGTTGAGTTAAGACAACTGAATTTTTTCTGATCCATTTTTCGATCTTTGTAAGGAGCCATCATGGCCGTTCAGCAAAACCGTAAAAGTCGCTCTCGCCGTGACATGCGCCGTTCACATGACGCTTTAACCGAGAATGCATTATCTGTAGACCAAACTACTGGTGAAACTCATCGTCGTCACCACGTGACTAAAGACGGTATTTACCGTGGTCGTCAATTATTCGCTAAAGCAGCTGATGCTGAATAATTGAGTCATATGCATTAAGCGTTAGCTTAAAGTATAAAAAAAATGGGAGCGAAAGCTCCCTTTTTTGTTGTTTTTCGCAATTATAAAACGATTTAATCAATGGTAAATTGCCGCATCGGGAAAGAGTCTGTTGTCATTCTCATGTAAAATCATGAGTGTTGATGAAATTGGCGATAGACCATTTGAAGGATTTTTATATGTCGACTAAACGACTTGAGCAGGCTGCTCAAGCAACAAAAACTGCATTTGTTTTTCCTGGTCAGGGTTCACAAAAAGTAGGTATGTTAGCTGAACTTGCTGAGCAATTTAGTGTGGTTCAAGAAACTTTTGCTGAAGCGTCTGAAGCGCTTGGTTTTGATCTGTGGCATATCGCGCAAAGCGGAGAAGGTCTTGATCAAACTGAGAATACTCAGCCTGTCTTACTTACAGCAAGTATTGCATTGTGGCGAGTTTGGTTAGAGCTTGGTGGCGTTGCACCAAAATACTTAGCTGGTCATTCTCTTGGCGAATACAGTGCGTTGGTTGCGGCAGAAGCGATGACGCTTGCAGATGCAGTTAAGTTGGTTAATTTACGTGGTAAGTTAATGCAAAGTGCTGTTCCTCAAGGTGAAGGCGCAATGGCTGCGATTCTTGGCTTGGCCGATGAAAAAGTGATTGAACTTTGTCAAAAAGCGTCTGCTACAGGTCAAGGTTCAGTTGAGGCAGCTAATTATAATGCTCAAGGTCAAGTTGTGATCGCTGGAAGTGCAGCTTTGGTTCAGCAAGTGATGGCTGAAGCAAAAGAGCAATCAGGCAAAGCAATCGCATTACCAGTTTCAGTACCGTCTCATTGCACATTGATGAAGCCAGCAGCAGAAAAGTTTGCTGAAGCTTTGGAACAAACTGCCATTGAGCTACCACACCTTCCTGTAATACAAAATGTCAACGCGGAAATCGCGACAGATGTTGCTCAGTTGCGTCAGGCTTTAACGGCTCAATTGTACGAATCAGTACAATGGACCAAGACGATGCAATATCTACAAGATCAAGGTATTCAGTATGTGGTTGAGTGTGGACCAGGCACTGTACTTAGCAATCTTGCAAAGCGATTACCGAACATAGAAAAAGCTTTTGCCATTGATAGCAAAGCTCGTATGGAAGATGCCCTAAACTCAGTGTTAGTGGCAGAAGGAAAAATTGCATGACACAACAACGAAAAGTTGCGTTAGTGACAGGAGCAAGCCGAGGAATTGGCGCAGCAATTGCACAGCAACTCATTCAAGACGGTTTTTTTGTAGTTGGTACAGCCACTTCTGAATCAGGCGCGCAAAAACTCACAGAGAGCTTTGCAGAGAATGGTGCAGGCGCAGTATTGGATGTTCGTAATGGCGAGGCGATTGACGCACTTGTTTCAGATATTGAACAAAAATACGGTTCGGTTTTGGTTCTCGTAAACAATGCGGGTATTACCAAAGACAATTTATTATTGCGTATGTCTGAAGATGATTGGGATGACATTCTTAATATCCATCTCAAAGCAGTTTACCGCTTATCTAAGCGTGTGCTGAAAGGCATGACCAAAGCTCGTTTTGGGCGCATTATTAATATCAGTTCTGTTGTGGCGCACTTTGCTAACCCTGGTCAAGCAAATTACTCAGCTGCTAAAGCTGGTATTGAAGCATTTAGCCGTAGCTTAGCAAAAGAGATGGGTAGTCGTCAGATTACAGTAAATAGTGTTGCACCAGGCTTTATTGCAACTGAAATGACTGATCAGTTAAGCGAAGAGATTCGTAAAAAAATGACTGATCAAGTCGCTTTAAATCGTCTAGGTGAACCTCAAGATATTGCTGATGCAGTGAGTTTCCTTGCTAGCGATAAGGCAAGTTACATTACTGGTACAGTTTTACACGTAAATGGTGGTTTATACATGGCCTAAGTGGTGATGTATAAACTTTTAAAAATTTTTATATTCAATTAAACTAGTGGCAAATTAAAACGCCACAAGCAATGAGGAGAATTCCTGTGAGCGATATCGAACAACGCATCAAACAAGCAGTAGCTGAACAATTAGGTATGCGTGCTGAAGAGATTAAAAACGAAGCATCTTTCATGGATGACTTAGGTGCTGACTCTTTAGATTTGGTTGAACTTGTAATGTCTTTTGAAAATGATTTTGACATCACGATTCCAGATGAAGATTCAAACGAAATCACGACTGTTCAATCTGCAATTGATTACGTAACCAAGAAACTTGGTTGATCATATTGCATGATCAAAAGCCACCGAAAGGTGGCTTTTTTATCTGTTCAACTTTTTAACTGGATAGATATATAAATATCGTTACAAGAAAAAATAAACGATCAACATGAAAAGGATTTATTTAGGTGTATAAAGTTTATTCAATTTAAAAT
>NZ_DJLC01000095.1:0-393 GCF_002434875.1 Acinetobacter sp. UBA6526
AAAATGCACGTGTCATGATTCACCAACCTTTAGGCGGCTTCCGTGGTCAAGCTTCCGATATTGAAATTCATGCTCGTGAAATTTTATTTATCAAAGAGCGTTTAAATCGCTTAATGGCTGAACATAGTGGTCAAGACTATGAAACGGTTGCTCGTGATACAGATCGTGACAACTTCATGACTGCGCAAGCAGCAAAAGAATATGGTTTGGTTGATCAAGTGCTTAGTAAGCGTCCTTGATTTTTAAAAACTAAGTTTAAGATTTAAGTGGTGGAGTAAATATGTCCGAACATCCTCAAGGACAAAAACATTGTTCATTTTGTGGTAAGACGCAATCTGAAGTTGGAAAATTGATTGCAGGTGAGGACGCATATATTTGTAATGAGTGTGTGGA